>RFPJ01000190.1 GCA_009926145.1 Bacteroidota bacterium | reverse complement strand
TTGATGGGTTTCGATAAAAAATCCGATGAGGCATCACATACCAAAGGAACGCCATTGGTTTGAGGCTCCGTCGCAAATTGAGTACCGAAGATTGTATTGTTGGAGGTAAAATGAACGTACTTTGCATCGGCATTCAGTTGAAGTTCATCTTGGCTAGGAATTCTAGTGAAGCTTTCTTTTGAACCATCAAAAGCCACATTAACATGGCCAAATGCCTGAGCTTCTTTGATGGCTTTCTTCGACCATGCCCCAGTATTTATATAATCAGCCGTTTCGTTTTCAGAAAGTAGATTAAAGGGAACACTTAGAAATTGTGTGCTGGCACCACCTTGTAAAAACATGACTTCAAAATCATCCCCGAGTTCAAGTACTTGTTTAAGTTGTTCAATGGCTCCTTCATGCACTTCTACATATTCTGCTCCTCGATGACTTTTTTCCATTATTGAGGAGCCACTATTTTGATAATCAACTAACTGTTCTTGAGCTTTTTGGAGCACTTCTACTGGAAGAATGGCGGGTCCGGCGCTAAAATTATGTACGCGATGCATGACGAAAATGATTGGTGATGAGTTGTAAGTGTAGCTGAAAAGTCTGCTGAAGTTTGTTGATGACGTAATCAGCTAACCTAAAAATACTGAAGTTATCTCACTATTTGAATTTAAGTTTTCATCAAATTAGTTGATGCCTATTAGCGATATGAAATCATTCAAGAGCCCATAGTTAAATCTCTTTTTTAGTATGAAATCCGTATTTTACAGAGCTGATTTTTGCGGTATCAACTCCTTCAAAAATTAGCGAATACTTAGATGCGCCCAGTAGCATCTTTGTAAAAAATGCATATCAATTACTAGCAGTAAAACACTTTCAAGCTTATGGACGATTTGAAAAACCTTAATGAAGATCAACAAAAGCAGATTCTTTTCATGATGCTTGTACAACAGCATCAACAAATTGGAATGATGGGATTGGGAAAACTCAAAAATCCCGCTACAGACACTATTGAACGGGATTTATCTTCAGCCAAGTATGCCATAGACACCCTTAATGCTCTTTCTGATTATACAAAGGGCAATTTACCTGCCGAATTGAAAAGCTACCTCGATCAAACACTCACTAATTTACGGTTGAATTATGCCGATGAGGCAAAAAAAGATGCTTCGACCAGTGAATCATCTGATCACCAGAGTGACGAAGATTAAAAATATCAATGCGGCAGGGGGTGTATTATTTCGAGAGTCTCCTGTACTCAATAAAGGGGACTCTACTGAAGTAAGCCTCCAAATTGAAGTGGTATTAATCAAGCGAAACGGTTTTTGGGATATTCCAAAAGGAAAAGTCGAAAAACACGAGGGAATAGCGGCGGCTGCAGTTCGAGAGGTAGAAGAAGAAATAGGGGTTTCTAACCTACTCCTTACTCATCTTATTACCACAACCGAACAT
>RFPJ01000189.1 GCA_009926145.1 Bacteroidota bacterium | reverse complement strand
TATTTGAGTCATTGGTTGCCGCTATTTATATCACAGAGGGATATACAGTGACATACGATTTTGTAAAAGAAGTATATAACAAACATCTAAACTTCGATGAACTCGCAAAAATCAATGATAACTTCAAGAGTACACTATTAGAGTTTGCCCAAGCTAATAAAATGGATCTCCCAGAATATAAGGTAGTAGGAGAAAAGGGTCCTGGGCATAATCGTACCTTTGATGTTGAAGTGATGTTAGGATCCAAGGTTTTAGGTATAGGTACAGGAAAGAGTAAAAAGAAAGCAGAACAAGCGGCTGCAAGAAATGCACTTGAATCGTTAGATGTAGCATAAACATTTCGTTAAATTCCTTACATTCTTACACTCTATGTGTTACAGCTGCATAGATTACTTTATTTTATTCCGTAGGGATGCCCCATGTTTGTTCAACTCTTAAAACCAGAATTCGATGAGCTTATCCAAAAAAAAGATTGGATAAGCCTAAAAGAAGTTCTGTCGGATGTACCCCCGGCAGATATTGCAGAGTTATTGGTTGAACTTGAAGGAGACGTTGCCGTTGTCGTATTCCGTTTACTGAAAAAGCCAACAGCAGCGGATGTTTTTGCTGAATTACCTTCTAATAAGGGAGTTACTCTTCTAGAATTATTCACAAAACAACAGCTCTCAGATGTCATGAGTAATTTAGAGCCCGATGAGCAAGTTGCTTTGATGGAGGAATTACCAGGAGATCTTACGCAGCGGGTAATGAATTCAATGAAGCCATCTGATCAACTGCAGGTGAAGAAATTATTAGGCTACCCAGAGGATTCTGTTGGTCGATTAATGACCCCACGCTACGTGAGAGTAAAATCAGATTGGTCGGTTAAGCGAAGTATGGCACATATTAGAAAGTATGCCGCTATGGCCGAGACATTGAATGTTATTTATGTGGTAGACGACCGTGAAAAACTCATTGATGATTTGAGAATCACCGAGCTAATTGTCGCTGATGATGATGAAACTATTTCAGCTTTAATGGATGAAAGCTTTAGTGCTTTAAGTGTGCTGGATGATCAGGAAGAAGCCGTTAAAATGTTGGCAAAGTATGATAGGGTAGCATTACCTGTAGTAGATACGGATGGAGTACTTGTGGGAATTGTGACCGTAGATGACGTAATCGATGTAGCGGAAGAAGAGACCACTGAGGATATGCAGAAAATGGCCGCAATGGACGCATTGGATGATTATTATTCTCAAACACCCATTCTTCAAATGGTTAAAAAACGTTTAGGTTGGTTGGTCGTACTTTTTGTAGGACAAATTTTAACCGCATTAACCATGGGGCAATACGAAGAATTATTGTCCAAGATTGTTTTTCTATCATTTTTTGTCCCATTAATCATTTCTAGTGGAGGAAACTCAGGCGCTCAAGCAGCCACTCTCGTAATCCGAGCACTAGCTACCGATGATATTGATGCCGATGACTGGAAAAAAGTATTTTTCCGTGAACT
>RFPJ01000188.1 GCA_009926145.1 Bacteroidota bacterium | reverse complement strand
ACAGAGTGTACTGTTGGTAAAGCCGTTTTCAAAGACACATTGCTGTGCTTCAACAGTAAAGAAAACATCAGGTAATGTACCTAAAGCTCCTTTTACTCGATAGGTCATTGGCTTACTTCCCACTTTCAGATACACTTTAGCAAAGCCCGCAGAGTCGGTCATAGCCTGCTGCTTAACTAATTTAGGCTCAACCATCATATCTGATTCATAGCTACTTTCTATCATAAACATAACCTTAACACCCGGATATGGTACCCCAAAATCATCTTTCACCAATACCGTAAGAGCCGACTCAGTGGTATCTGTAATGGTTACTATTTGATTATTTCCTGAAACAATTTCTAGTGATTTTGGCATGGTTTTAAGTACGCTAATAACCACAGGGCTATCCGGTAACGCCATTCCATCATAGCTTACAAGTAGGCTATCATAACCTGAAATCATAGGAGTGTATGTTGTGGTATAAATACCATCCTCGCCCTCTACAAATTCACTATACTGAGTTCCTTTATTGGGGCCCCCAATAATTTCAGCTTTCAGCAGATTCGCTTTGTTAGTTATGGCATTACCGTAACGATCCTCCAGATTCAATGAAAGTGGATGTGGCGTTTGAACCAATCCCCCTTCTGCCATTATAATACTTCTGGTTAAATCAGGAGAACCTGTCGTGATATAGAGAACTTCATTCGGATCATTTCTTAATTTTCCATCGGTTTTGAACGACACCGTATCAACACCTTGATCTGAATTTGAATACCATATAGTCGCGCTCGATACTGCAGGCAAAATACGTACTGCATTTATAGGGGTATCGCTGATGTCACTTAGATAGAATTGCCCATTATGGAGCGTGTTCTCTAGGTTTAATTTCAAGCCAGGATACGGAGCGAATACAGAATCGCCATTGATATCAATCAATCTTAGCTCAATGGCAATACGTTCTTGTACTTCAATAGTATCTCTCAAAGCTTTTACAAGTAATTGATCCGGTGATAAAATCTTCAACTTACCCGTAGCCTCTTGAATTTCGCGCGCACCGGCTGGTGGAGTTGGTATACCCACTAAATCCGTTTCCTGTTCTGTAAATTCATCCTCATAAAAAAGAGTAATTGATTCTTGAGATCGTGGAATAATCGTCTGTACCGTCGGTTCTATACCCTTTTGTTGTTCATAATATTTACCAGTAGCACTCGCAGTTTTTAGTTCTAATTCGGTATTTCCTTCTTGATACGCACTCGTATTTCCATACTCATCTTGAATGATAAATTTCACGGGTACACGCTGTCTATTCATGACTGTTTGAGTGTTATCCTCAGCCTGTGTTGCTTTGGTTTTGAAGAGCCCTTCGTTGCTGGTGTTTTCTGGTATTTCAGTCGTGGTTACACGTTCCTCAGTTGTTCCTATTACAACATCTAATTTCCAAGGAGCCGCAGGAACTACCGTTATTGGACTCGATAGTGTAGAATCAATTTCCTGGTTGTTTAAGACCAGACGGTATTC
>RFPJ01000187.1 GCA_009926145.1 Bacteroidota bacterium | reverse complement strand
GGCTTTCCTTCAAAATCTTTTAAATTAATTACTTTTCCATCAACATCTTGAATAGTGAAATCATAAAGTGTTTGTGCCATAAGTGTTCCTTGTTGAAAAATGATTATAAATATGAGGATTAAAATTCTCATGTTAACTTATACTTTATATATAGTAATTAGATTGAACGAGTTTGAGCCTCTAGTTTTACGCCATCCCACTTAATATAAGAATACCAATCGCGGTTAATAACTTCCCAGTCAATCTCAATACCAAGACCGGGTTCAGAATTGGCTTCTACATGACCCGTTTCGTTCGTGCGGATAAAAGATTTAGCGCCGTGCTCATGATCCTCAAAAGGAACTACTTGTTCAAAGTACTCGCAGTTTGTGTGACTAAGCATTATGTGCAGATTAGCGGCTTGTCCTAAAGGATAGGACCAGGACTGCAATTCATTGTTTTTGTTGTATTTATTAGCAATTTCCATAACTTGCAGTGCCTTTGTAATACCTCCCACATAAGTCGTATCTACACGAGCGTGAGAGAAGACATCTTGCTTTAGAGACTGCTCAATCATTAAAGGATTTAGAATAGAATTACCCGCTCCAATGATTGGGGTGCTTATTTCACCTCGAAGCCACTGATAACTATCCCAATCAAAATCATTAAAGGGTGCCTCAAACCATACAAACTGAAGTTCATCAAGTTTTTTACCTAAGGTTAAGGCATCGGATCTTGTATAACGCTGCTCACAATCAATCATAAACTTTAAGTCAGGAAACTGAGGGCAAACTTCTGATACCATAGCCAAATCAAATTCTAAATCACACCACGTATGAAATTTTATAGTTTGAAAATGCTGTGATTGAAGTTGACGAACAAATTTAGTGTAATCCTGAATAGAGTGAAAGAGGGGAGTGGATGCATAAGATTTAATTTTATCTCTTTTTTTTCCTAGTACTTCACAAAGTGGTTTCTTTTGATGTTTAGCAAAAGCATCCCACATCGCAATATCTAAACTAGAAACAGAGAGGGGATTTAAAGGAACACACCGTGTTAACATAAACTCAGTTAACGCCGACCTATCCTCTAATTGTTTTCCCACGACTTCTGGAAATAAATTTCTATAAGACTCCGTCACCGAGTAATCGTAGTGGTGTTCGGTAGGAATCAGCACACCTCCCACACCTTCAATACCCGATGCAGTGATCACCTTGACGATGATATTAGCCTCAAACATAGGCGTCATATCTTTAGCCCATATTATTTGCGGCGCGGGAGAATGACAGGCAAAAGCCTCGGCCGATACAATTGTTAAATCGGCCATTAGAAAATTTTATGAAAACTTTCGAGCGAGGTGGCGAAGCTTACCGTCGGTTGCATCAAACTCTAAGTAGCACCCCTGAAGGTGTCTGGCGCCTTCATTAGCATCGTAGGCTGTACGGCCATGTAGTAGTCGATGATTATCGAACATCATAATATCGCCCGGTTTAAGCTTAAATTTCAATTCAAATTGAGAGGAGCAATATAGATCGCCTAATAATTTTCGAG
>RFPJ01000186.1 GCA_009926145.1 Bacteroidota bacterium | reverse complement strand
GAATGTATTCCAGGAATTGGTTGGTGATATACGAAATCGGGATATCATAAATATCCAGCTCATCTCTTTTTATAAAAAAAAGAAGTAAGTCTAAAGGGCCTTCGAAGTTCTGTAATTGTACACGATACATGTTTTAAATCTAACGGGTTCTAATCATAAAAGCCGTAAAAATTATTTTATGATTTTGCTTGACTTAAATATATATTATTGATTAAATACAACTTATGGGTAAAATAAACTATAACAGATATTTTAATGCTGTTCTTCAAGATGATGTCGACGTACTAAACGAGCTCACCCCACAAATTTCCGATATATTGTATCGGTTTTTACTAATTCGATATGGGGCTAGCAGGGATGACGCGCTGGATTGTGTACAAACTACGCTCTTACGGGGGGTAAAACGGATAAAAGAAGGGGGGATTGAAAAACCAGAGTCCCTCTTGCCTTACTTCTTTACCACTGCAAAACATGAGCTTTTTCGCTTAAGGCGCTCAAAACATACCCGCCATGTTGAATTCGTAGCAGAAGAACATGGCACAGAAGCTTATCAGCTCAAAGAGCTCATGGATGAAGAGCGGATGTCAGTGCTAACCGACTGTATTCAAAAATTAACCCCCTCTTCCCGGGAGTATATTTTGTATTGGCTTAAACATCCCGATTATAACGCACAAGATGTCGCAAATCATTTTGGTATCAGTTTGAATGCTGCTTGGACAAGAAAACATCGCATTCTTAAAGTTCTTCAGGCTTGTTGCGAAAAAAAATTAGCTAAATAGCGTAAGGATTAAGGAGTTATTAGAAATACTGCTGAAAAAATGGGCTGAAATATACCATAAGATTCAAGCGCAGCTTATGGCACCATTGCACTTAATCGGCTCTAAACCCTTCCATTAGGGCATGGGTATGGGTGCTTCGGAGGCCTTCATGTGGTGCATTAATCGTTGGTGAGTTCCAGCATTCGTTGTTTTATTTGAATTCTCAATCTTATGATAATGCCCGCTCGAGTCTAATTGCCATCTCTGCTGAGTGTCCTCTAGATATACCTTTAGCATAAACTCTAGGTACTTTTTCAGGGCGGGGCTTTCAATGGGGGTAATCGCCTCAACGCGGGCGTCTAGATTTCGGTGCATCCAATCAGCGGACCCGATGGTATAAAGCTCTTCACCTGAGTGATAAAAATAATATATTCTAGAATGCTCAAGAAAACGCCCTATTATAGAATGAACCCGAATGTTTTCGCTTAAACCTACGATGCCCGGTTTCAGTCGGCAAACCCCACGAACAATTAGGTCAATTTGAACCCCTGCTTTTGATGCTCTATATAGGTATTGTATAATTTGCGGATCTTCCAGGCTATTCATTTTGGCGATGATTTGCGCTTTTTCTCCCTTTTCGGCGGCATCGATTTCATGATCAATCAGGCTTAACATGCCCTTTCTCATGTAATTTGGGGCAACCATAAGCTTTTCAAACTGCTGCTCAGGTGCAAATCCGGTTAATAAATTAAACACATTGGTTACATCTTTGGCCATAATCTCATCACAGGTGAACAAACCC
>RFPJ01000185.1 GCA_009926145.1 Bacteroidota bacterium | reverse complement strand
GGTAAAACGGTGTCTACGGTCATTTCTTCCGCTAATTGACCTAGGCCGGTACCTAGGATGAGTAGATATTCAGGGGCGGTCTCAAAATGCTCCTGAATAAAAGCAGCTGCTTCGGCTCGTTGGGCTCTAGCGGTTTCAATCGTCTTATGTATCATGGTACTAGGGCTAGAAATAGGCTCTTATCATTCAAAATTTTTACCAACCAGGACAGCTTAGTCCAGATCGTCTAATAAACTGTTCATAAAATCATCATCGTTATCTAGACTACTCGATGATTCCTTTTTTTCTTTTTTGGGCTCAACATCATCAACCTCAGTACTAGAGTCAGAATCTGCTTCAAAATCAGCACTTTCAATAAGCTCGTCCTTTTCAGTATCAGTACTAACTTCCGATTTTTCAGCCGCATTTTTTTCTCGGGTTGAACCCTCTGGCTCCTCAATAGGATCAAAAATGTGGAATTCGTTCGAAGCGAATTTTTCAACCAGTGTTTGGTTATTCTCTAGAAATTGTTGGAAACTCGTGATCATCTCTTCTCTTCGTTCAAGCAAGCGAATCATGTCTTGACGAATCGAGGAACGCTGTTGTTGTGCTTCTTTAATAATGGTTTCCGCTTCCATGTGTGCACGGTCCATAGCTGTTTTGGCCTCACTTCTGGCTTGCTCCATTTTCTGTGCCACGGATTCCTTCGTAGTTTGGAGGGTTTCGTGTATGGCCTCTTCAACTTTTTCGTAATGGGTTATTCGTTTGTTAAGCTTCTCTAACTGTTCATTCAGATCACTGTTTTTTTGCTGTAACTGATCTACCTCAGAAGCCACTAATTCCAAAAAGGAATGAACTTCATTTACGTCGTATCCCCGTAGAGATTTATCAAATCGATGCTGTTTAATTTCGAGCGGTGTTAGTTTCATAATTATTCTTGTTCTTTTTCTCTGTTAAGGATTTGTTCACCCCGTATGTTCTCTTCTGCGGCAATAGTTTCCAAGTTTTGAATCCGTCCTTGCAATTCACGGATCATTCCACGGAGTTCATTGGCCTCGCGAGCTCCCAGTATTCGTTTTTCTTCAATTTCTAATTCTTTTTCTTTGTAGGCATAGATGAGTCCACCAACTATGGCAACAATTGGTATAATGGCAAACCAAGGTAGTCCGAACATGAGTTAACTCCATTTTTATTAATAATTCTCACTCCAAACACAATACGAAAAAAGACGGAAAAGGTTGAATAGCTATGTTCAATTAATCAGTTAATCAATTAATCAAAGAATGAATGAATTATTCTATCAACCATTCTATAATTTATCGCCCACCAAAGATGGCGCTTCCTATTCGGAGCATAGTTGCGCCTTCTTCAATGGCAATGATATAGTCATTACTCATGCCCATCGATAACTCACAAAGCTTAGGATACTGTACTTTATTCTGGTTTAATGTGTTTGCGAGAAGTCGAAATGAGGAGTGGATATCTTCCTCATTATCGGTGAATTTTGCCATACCCATGAGTCCACAAACCTCCACATAGTGCATGGGCTCGGCATGAGCTAGTAAATCAGGGACTTCAGACGGTAAACACCC
>RFPJ01000184.1 GCA_009926145.1 Bacteroidota bacterium | reverse complement strand
CGGTTTTGTAAATCAATTTGCATACTCCTATAGGAAATCTCTGCAGATTTACGTTTTTGATCCGCGGCAAACACCAAAGATTTTTTTTGTTTTTGCCACAGAGGAACACTCATCGTTAGTTTTGCGATAACGGCATCTTTTCCGTTATTAGTGATGGGATTAATCACATTTCTAGGCTCTACAACGATATAGTCTAATCCCAAACTTACTTTAGGTAGTCGCTCATAGGTTGCAAGTTCGGTTTCATAGTCTAAGAACTCTATTTTTTCTTCAATATTGGACAGACTAGGGTAGAGAGGGGTTACCTGTAAAGAATTCTGTTTAAGTGACTCTTCTGTACCGACATACGGTGTTGTGCTTTCAAGATGAGATGGAACGTGTAGACTGTCTCTGGGCTCAACATTGCGAAGCCTGTTAAATGAAGATTGAGCTTGTTCAAGATCGATCGAAGCTTCTTTAATTCGAAAAGCGATAAGTTCTAAACGGATTTGGGCTTCAATAACCGATTGTTGTGACTGTAATCCTTCCTGATTCAAAGTGTTCAGAAGTTCTATCATTTCCTGAACTAATCTTTTTTGTTCATTGAGTAAAGTGACAGTCTCACTTTTCACATAAAGTTCAGACCAAAGCTTATCCATCTCTTCAAAATGATTCAGGATACTGAGTTTTAGATCTAGAGTCTCTTGTTGTTTTAGTGAATAAACTCTTGCCCTTTGTAACTCAAATAGACCAGGAAGGGGAAGGGATTGGTTAAGGGTATATCGAGCTTTTTGTGCTCCTAAGGCTGTTTCAATCGGTTCGACAAAAACACCTACACCCAAGCTAGGGTCGGCTAAACCAATAGAATTAGCCTGAGAATTATAGGATTCCAATAGGACTAGCCTCGACTCGAAGCTAGGAAATTGTTCAAGAGCTTGCTGTTTATAGATATCTAGCCAATTCTGAGTACTTTTTTTCTCTGGTTGAACCAATTCTGTCCCATGAGCAGTCTCTTGTGCGGATATGGGGCTAGATAATAAACAAAAGACCAGTACTAAGGGCAGTAAGGATAATAACTTGTACCAAGGTTTTCGCATATTATTTGCTTCATTTAATCTGTTAATTCGGGATTCTTCTACCCATGCATATAGCACAGGTACAATTAAAAGGGTAATTAGCTGAACGAACATACCTCCAAGGGTAGGAATTGCCATCGGAATCATGATTTCCGATCCTTTGCCTTGGCTAGTAAATAATGGTATCAAAGCAACAATAGTGGTAGCAGTAGTAATTAGAGTAGGCCGTATACGCTCCGTTCCAGCAGAAACGATGATATTTCTAATCGATGAAATAGTTAGGAAATCAGATCTTTCGGCATCAGCCGTATTTTCTAGTACTATATTGGAGCTTGAATGAGGGTGTAATCTTTGCTGTAAGATAGTAGCCATGACAACACCACCATCGGTCGCAATACCAAAAAGAGCTAAAAAACCTACCCAAACGGCTATGCTTAACGAGATAGGTTCTAACGAAAAGAGCTCGATAATACTAAAAGCACCCCCAGTTAAGGTGGCAAAACCATCCCAGACAAATAAACTCAACAACAAGAAT
>RFPJ01000183.1 GCA_009926145.1 Bacteroidota bacterium | reverse complement strand
TATGGTTTAAACGGTTTGTTTGAGTATAAATCAGACGCTTATACCCTAGTATTACAAGCGGGTGGATCGACTCAAACATACCAACGTGAAGATCTTTTTGATCAGCCTACCTTACCACTTTCTGAGAAAGTCAATGTACCTGGTGGTTATGTGAAAGGGGGAGCAAATTATAATATCGATTCTAAGAGCAATGTATTCTTTAATGCGGGATTGATTTCGAGACAACCAAACTTTGATGCGGTATTCCCTAATTTTGCAAATATTGAGAATGATGATCTTGAGAATGAGCAAATTATGTCCGTTGAATTGGGATACGGTTTTATTGGTTCTATCGCTCGAGTGAACGTAAATGTGTACTCTACTACTTGGGGTAACCGATTCGTTTCTCGTTCTTTAACCAATGCGCAAGGAGTAGATGGATTCGCTCAATTCCGTGATATTGATGTTCGTCACAACGGTATTGAAATCGAGGGTGATTACCGTCCGATCAACGAATTGAAACTATCTGGTATGTTATCGATTGGTGATTGGAAATACACCAAAGATTTCGAAGCAGAGTTATTCGATGAAAATCAACAGTCTATTGGTACTGGTATCCTCTATACCAAAGATGCTAAAGTTGGTGATGCCGCACAGATTACCTCTTATTTTGCAGCTGATTACCGTGTAACTAACAACATTAATGTTGACTTAGGTTATCGATTCATCGATGGCTTGTATGCTGACTACAGCATTACCGATTCTGACTTTACGCAGCCAGACAACAAAGGTGCATTGCAGTTACCATCTTACGGTCTAATGGATCTTGGTGTAACGGCTAAGTTCAGTTTATTCGGACAGGATGCTTCAGTTCGAATGAACATGAAATTAAGCGTCTCTAAATCATCCGGGCTCACAAAACCTTTTTCAACAGCTACTTCAATCAGAGTGTTGTAATCTGTTAGATTGAAAACAGGTACATGGACCTTAGTAAAATTATCTGTTGATAAATCAAAGCCATAATTAAAGATAGAAATAAGGGCTAATACGTCGGCGCCTACAAATTGTAGTGCATTAATGACCGATATAGCAGACCCACCAGTCGATACCAAATCCTCAATGACTATGGTTTGCTCTCCTTTGGCAACGCCACCTTCAATTTGATTTCCCATGCCATAACTTTTAGGTTTGGCACGGACATACGCCATTGGTTTTTGTAACCGATCGGCTACCCACGCCGCATGAGGTATACCTGCCGTTGCTGTACCTGTAACCACATCAATACTTGAGAATTTATCTTGAATAATTTCACTAAACTTATTGGCAATTTTGGTGCGTATAGCTGGCTTTCGCAAGGTTAAACGGTTATCACAATAAATAGGTGAATTCCATCCTGAGGCCCAGGTAAAGGGATCATTAGGCCGCAATACAACGGCATTGATATCTAATAAATCGGATGCTAACTCTTTTGCAAATGTGGTATCTAAAATCATAGTCGTAAAAATTTCGTCAATGCGAGTAAATGTCGGATAGTTAAAGAGTTATTAAAACAGTAAAGTCTGTATTAAAAACCATAAGAATCCCGCGTAAACACCCGCTAATAAATCATCA
>RFPJ01000182.1 GCA_009926145.1 Bacteroidota bacterium | reverse complement strand
ATTATTTTTTTTCTCCAATCTAAACCCATAAAAACGAAGATAACTTGCGACAATCGCAAGTACATAAGAGATGATAATAATGGCAGCTATGGAAAAAAGTATAAAGGGAAGCCCTGGTTGTTGGATTAATGGCAGCCTCTCGATTAGCCACTCAATATTCTCATCCGTAATAAGTTCAGAAAGTTGACCTAGAACCGTTCCAATAATTGTTGCAATAATACCAAATTCACTAGAAGTTAAGGCTAGGTAGAGTAAATGTTTATTGGATAGCTCCCAAATGGGGCCTTGGGTAGTTTCAACCCGAGAAGACTTCACTATTTGGATAGTTTCTGTAGTTTGGTCTTTGGTGTCTTGGGAAAGAAAGTCTCCCTCTGAAACTATAATTTCGTCAAGTTGCTCTGGGTTCAATACCCTTACTATTCTAGTGGCCTCTGATCGACTTAAGGCGGATAAGATAGCTCGTTCACTGCCTCCCCCTGCGGTTTGAATGGATAGTGAAACCAGACCAAAAGCTCGCTGAATAATGCCCGCACTAATCTCAGTGACCTGTACCCTATTGCGATGGATGTATAAATTTTTCTGAACAAATATGCCCTTTTTTATGTGTATTTCTTCCTCTAATAATTGATAACTAAACCTGAGCCATCCGAGAATTCCCAGTGTAAAGGCAGCCATTATACCCACCCCTATAATCCAGATAAGGCTAGAACTTGAATTGTTAGACCCCACAATAAGAATGAATACGAAGGTAATCAGATTTTGCCTAATCACTCCTAAAACACCCGTAATGGAGGATACCCAATGTAATCGATGAAAATCAGACATCTTCTTTTGCTGTTCGAACCATCTCGGTAATTTGATTTTTTACGTGCTCCGACACTTCTACCGATAACGCTGGAATTTCATGTGAAGTAGCCGCATTTGAAAGCCGAACAACGGCCAGTTGGTAATGGCGGTAAATAGGACCTTGAGCGGTATCGACATGTTGAATGCGATTAATGGGAACCTCGGTATGTTTCACCCAAAAAATGCCTCTTCTCATTTGAATTCCTTTGTCCGTTACCTCGTAACTCCATCTAGACCAGCGAAGTTTGGGCCAAAATAAAAGCCCTAAACTATATAACAGTACAGCAATTGATCCAGCGGCAATGGACCATTCGATTCGAATAACATCATTATAATGAATGAGATACAATATGATGGGCGGCACAAATAGCAGCAGTCCGCTTAAAGAGAATTGGAGCCTCCAAGCTGGAATGGCATTGGGGTGAATACGTTCTGATAATTGCATAATTAACTTGCGCTTGGTTGATGAGTAGTTGGTTCTTGAACTCTTAGCATGAGTAATAAGCCAGCGGCTAGTAGTACAAGCACAACAGACATACCTACTCGTTGACTTGCAAATAGAACCGTTACCCACCCAAGTAATTTTGGACCAATAAATGCGGTTGCTTTTCCTGAAAAAGCAAAAAGTCCAAACATTTCTGTTCGTTTATCTTCAGGTGCCAGTCGACCCATTAAGGTTCTACTTGCGGCCTGAACGGGACCAAAAAAGATCCCTAACATGAGGCCCCAAATCCAAAACCAGAG
>RFPJ01000181.1 GCA_009926145.1 Bacteroidota bacterium | reverse complement strand
CCGTGGCACCAGAATATAAGCCTAAATGCCACCAAAGAAAGTAGGTGGCAAATAACTTCAGGTCTATTTCCTGAACAAATAATCCCGCTAATAAATATCCTCCCGAAAGCAATATAAGCTGATATATGATCCTTAGATGGATTATAAAGTGTTTTATTTCTTGAAGCACTGTTTTTAAGGCCATGCACGGATTTGGTGAAGCACTATTTAAGTGTCAGGTTTAAATTAGATATAGCCCTTTTTTCAAAAGTTGTGTGGTAATTTTGAAAGCTACTAAGGCCATAGATACTACAATTTACTATCTTTGAGGTATGCAAGCTACTGTAGTAATTAGTGACTGGATTCAGAACAAAATAGCCCATGAGGAAAGGGTTGATGCATTAATCGGCCCTTATTTGGTTGCCCGCTCCCATCACAAAAAACAACCCGTTTTGGATTTCCTCTTCGAGTACTACCACTTTAGACCGGCATTATTGAGAAAATGGAGCCCTGGATATGGAGTTGAGTTACCCATTTCAGTACATGAAGTCTCACAATTACCTCAACTCTCGGAATTATGTATTCAAGATGATGTCGCTTTTTTAAATCCCCATTTATTCCCTGATAAGCGCCGTAAATCATTGGCATGGGTGATTGAATTACTCGAGCAAACTCAGCAAAAAAAAGCCCAATTCGGCTGTTTTGGCCTTCATGAGTGGGCCATGGTCTATCGTTCTGATGATCCAAGACATCATCAAGTACCCTTGCGTTTTAGCACCCAGGAAATTGCCGAAATAGTGGATTCACATAATTTGGTATGTACTCATTTTGATGCTTATCGCTTTTTCATGCCCGAAGCCATCCCAAAAAATAAACACGAACTTTCCAGAGAGCGCTTTATTGCCATGGAGCAACCCGGTTGTATCCATACCAATATGGATGTGTATAAATGGGCCTATAAATTCTACCCTTGGGTTTCTAGTGATACGATTTTATTGGCCTTTGAACTCGCCTATGATGCTCGTTATATCGATATGAAAGCAAGTCCATACGATTTATCAGAACAAGGACTCTCGCCCATTAGAATCGAGACCATTGAGGGCAAACAGGAGTATAAACTCGAACAAGAAGCCCTGTCACTTAAAGCCAAGCCCATACGTGCTAGACTTATTAAGGAGTTGAAACAACTTGCTATATAATCTGCTTTCTTAGTCGTGCAACGGGCTCATTCAATTGTTCTCTATACTTACTCACCGTTCTTCTTGCCACCTTATACCCTTCCTTTGCAAGTGCATCCGCTAAAGCCTGATCGCTAAGGGGTTGGCTTTTATCCTCAGCATCAATGAGCTTTTGCAATATATCTTTGATTGCACGGTTCGAAACCTCTTCTCCCGACTCTGTTGTAAGCCCTTCATTAAAGAAATACTTGAGCTCATAAACTCCAAAATTGGTTTGTACATACTTGCCGTTTACCACACGTGAAATGGTTGAAATATCCATCCCAATTCGCTCGGCAATATCTTTTAAAATCATGGGTTTAAGCGCTTCACCATATTTAAAAAAATCTTCCTGCAGGGCTACAATGGTTTTCATAGTATTCATAAGCGTTCG
>RFPJ01000019.1 GCA_009926145.1 Bacteroidota bacterium | reverse complement strand
GGCAATGGAAACTGGAAATAGTGTTTACTTGAGTTACTTAGTGGCTGGCTTCTTAATTCTCCCTTCCATGTTAACCGTTGCAGAGCTCGCGACGGCTAGCCTAGAGCAGGGGGTGCCTATTATTTTTTGGATCGTAGTTTAGGTCCACTAGTCGGAACCATTGGTGGCTTGGGCTCATGGATTGCCCTGATATTCAAAAGCGCCTTTGCGTTGATTGGGATGGGTGCCTATCTGAGCTTATATGTGGATGTACCCATGTTACCCTTGGCCCTGATACTAACGGTGGTTTTTGGATTGCTGAACATATTTGGAGCCAAGGAGACCGCTTTTTTGCAGCGCCTATTGGTATCTGCTTTGGTGGTCATTATGGGGTATTTTCTCATAGAAGGGGTTGAGTATTTAACAGGTAACGCCGTGTTACCCGAAATGAAAGAGCGTAATTTTTTGACCAACGGGTTGAACGGATTCATTTCCACCGTGGGATTGGTATTTGTTTCATATGCTGGACTCACCAAAGTTGCTAGCATCGCCGAAGAGGTTCAAAACCCTGATCGGGCCATTCCATTAGGGATGACTTTGTCGCTGATGACGGCTAGTTTAGTGTATGTATTAGGTGTATTCATCATGGTGAAGGTGCTACCTGCCGCTACTTTATTTTCAAGCTTAACTCCTGTAACCGATGCCGGTAGCGTTGTGATCACTTTGATACCCACATCCATAGGGATACTTTTAATAGTAGTCGCGGCCATCGCGGCTTTTGCCTCAACAGGTAATGCGGGAATCATGTCGGCTTCTAGGTATCCTTTGGCCATGAGTAGAGATGGTTTAATGCCCAAATTCTTTGGTAAGATAGGTCGATTTAAAACCCCTCATATCTCGGTGCTAAGCACTACTTTCGTGATGATTTTGGTCCTATTACTGTTCGATGTGGAAGCAGTAGCAAAGTTGGCAAGTGCCTTTCAATTACTGTTGTTTTTCTTGTTGAATTTGGCCGTTGTGGTGATGCGGGAAAGTAAAATTGAAGCCTATAAGCCTGGATTCAATTCACCATTCTATCCATGGGTTCAAATTTTAGGGATGATTATATCGCTATGGTTGGTGGCCGAAATGGGTCTATTGGCCGTAGGTCTAACTGGGACCTTGATTATACTATGTATAGCTTGGTATTTCTATTACGCGCATGGTAAAGTGAAACGTCAGGGCGCTATTTACCACGTTCATGCTCGACTTGGTCAGATGCGTTATGAAGCCCTTGAGCATGAATTAATGACCATCATTAATGAGAAAAATATTGATAGTTCGCTTACCTATGAAGAGGTGATCGCCCGGTCCGAAGTGGTTAGAGCAAAATCGGTCGATAGAGATCTGGCCATCTTGTCTCAAAAGGCGGTGGACAGTTTAGAAGCCAGATTAAGCAAAGATACCAACCTGAACAGTGGTTGGGCGGATGCATTCACCGACATAGCTACTCAAGCAGTCCGCCTGAAGAAAGGGGTATACTTTAAATATGTGCAATTAGAGGGGCTTAGAATGCCAGAGATGGTGTCCATTCAATGTAAGGGAGGGCTTACCTTAGAAGCTTTTGGTGAGGAAAAAATACACGCCTTGATCTATCTCATTACTCCAGAAGATCAGCCATTGCTTCATATGAGAATTATTGGCCATATGGCAGAATTAATTGAGGCCGAAGAATTCTTAGATCGTTGGATTGCCGCAAAATCCGAGCGTGAATTGAAGCAGGTATTACTCTCGGATGAACGACTGATTCACGTTCGATTACAGGAAAATACACCCACGGAAGAATGGATTGATAAGGCTATTATGGAACTTCAATTACCGGGAGAGTGCCTGGTCACGATCATTGAGCGAAACAATGATATCGTAATTCCGAAAGGGAAGACGAGACTTCAATCCGGAGATGTACTCTCTATTCTTGGGTATCCAAAAGATATCATAGAGCTAAGAGAATGGCTCGATAGTATTACTTAAATCCTATGATTGGAGTTTGTGAATTAACTCCTCAAAGGAGCCAGACTCTTCTGTACTTTCCGACATATTTCTGAGTACAAACACTTGATTTTCGAGTTCTTGCTCACCGACTATGAGTGTGTATTTTGCTTGTTCTCTATTGGCTTCCTTCATCTGGGCTTTCATCGATCGACCTATGTAGTCCATACTTGCCGAGTATCCTTTAGCTCGTAACTTAGCTACATGAGATAATCCCCAATGTCGGGCTTCATCCCCCAAACATACGATGTACACGTCCAGAGTGTTATCTTGGGTCAATGAGATACCCAGTTCATCACAAGCGATGAGTAGGCGTTCCATTCCTGCAGCAAATCCAACGGCTGGAGTAGGATTTCCTCCAATTTCTTCTACTAATAAGTCGTATCGACCACCTCCTGCCAAGGCATCCTGCGAGCCTAAATCAGGGCTGCTTAATTCGAAGGCTGTACGTGTATAATAGTCCATGCCACGTACCAAGTATGGATCTAATTCGAAAGAGATTCCTAAGGCCGTTAATCCCTTACAAACCTGATCAAAGTGTAGAGCAGAGTCTTCATTCAGATAATCCTGAATCACCGGTGCCTGCTCAATAAAGGGCTGATCTTCCGGTTCTTTAGAGTCCAAAATTCGCATCGGATTTTTGTCTAAACGTGTTTGCGAAAGTTCACTAAGCTCAGATCGGTGAGGCTCCAAGAAATCTCTAAGTACCTGCTTGTAGCGTTCACGACTTTCCGGATCACCTACAGAATTGAGTTTCAGGGTGAAATTTTTAATCCCGATTCGCTCGTAAATACGCATCATAAATGCGATGGTTTCTATGTCTGCAATGGGGTCGGCGCTTCCTATAACCTCTAAACCAAATTGATGAAATTGTCGCTGCCTACCTTTTTGAGGGCGTTCGGCACGAAACATGGGGCCGATATAATAGAGCTTTTGAACTCCACCTCGTTGGTCAAGGTGATGTTGCACATAAGAACGTACCACAGGAGCCGTAAGCTCCGGGCGAAGTACATAATGGGTGTCGCCTTTTTGAAAGGCAAAGATTTCCTTTGTAACAATATCGGTAAGCTGCCCAACTCCACGCTTAATGAGTTCGGTAGGCTCCAAAATAGGGGTCCGAATTTCCTGAAAGTTGAACTTAGCGGCTTCTTCGTGGATCATTTGTTCAAGTGCCCGCCATATAGGAGTTTCATCGGGTAGAATATCTACCATACCAAGGGGGGTACTATAAGTTGGCTTAGCCATAGGGAGATGTTATTTAACAGTAATTACAATAATAGCTTAGTGATAATGTAAAATAGGGTGTATTTGATTAAACTGCTTTCTTACTAGTTAACTTTATCTACCTATCTTTTTAACACATTAGACATGATGCCGTTAACTTCGGGAGACAATTTAAAAATATAAGCTAAGGTCATGTATAGAGATCCAACAATTAGGGATCTAAACAAAATTTCCAAAATAGGATGCAAACCAAAAACTAAGAATTGTCCTAAAAAGTAGGACAAAAGACCTAATAATAGGATATATATTGTCTGTATACTAAAAGGTTGAATCTTAAAGGCCCACCAAACAAAAATAGTCTTAATTATATTGTATACACCAACAGAAGTTGCCGTTGCTATAGCAGCACCAAGGATTCCAAAGGGTGGAATCAATAAATAATTAAGAAATACGGATGTGAGCATTAATAGTACCGATGAAATAAAATCAAATCGGTAGTATAACGATGTGATAATGATTTGACCATTGGATCCTGTTGCTAAATCGAATAAATAGGCCAAGCCTAAGATCATAATTAAGGGTTTGCCAGCCTGAAATTCCATGGGTAGTATTCGATATAAGTCATCTAGACTGATGAGAATCCCAACATAGATAATGAGTGAAAGCAATAATTGATTAATAGACGATTGATTATAGAGTCTAGCTATTTCCTGTAGATTATTTTCTTTGAATGATTTAGTTAAAATAGGGTGGATTATTTTTGCAAGACTTTTCCGAGGAACCGTAATAACTGTACCCATGTACATCGCTAGGGCATACACACCTGCGTTTTCTAGACCTTCGAACATATCTACCATAATCAAGTCGATATTGCTGACCAAAATCATGGTGAAACCACTAAAAAAAGCGTAAAAACTATAGGTAAAGGTTTCTTTCGGTTTAAATTTTTGAATTCCTTCCTGCTTTGAAAAAGTGTAGTAACCCTGTTTAACACTATATACAACGAGTATCATCATGTTCAGTAGATAAGCTCCAACGAAGCTTAACATGAAGCTATGGAAATCAATTAGGTCAAAGAAATAAAGAGCCAGGGCAATTAAAATGGTGATGCGAAGGAATACATCTTGAAGAAAGGTGGCAAAAACAGTATTTAAGGATGCTTTAATGAAAGCAGTAAAAAGTGTAAAAGTGGTACTTGCAAAGACCATAGGTAAAACCAACCACAAATACATTTCCAACAGAGCTGAATCGTCGTATAGGGCTAACCAATTGGTTTCAAATAAAAAAAAGGTCCCTAGATAAAGCGCTAATAATACCATTGCAGGTATAACGGTCTTTTTGAAAAAGTGGCTTCTAATTCGTTGGTCACTTTCTAAGGTAGGAATAAACTTGAGAAGGGTATTTGGAATGCCCAGTGTAATCAGTTGACTACTTATGGTAGTAATAGCTATCAAGCTTCTAGTTAATCCATATTTCTCAGCTCCTAGTATATGGGGAAAAAGAAAAATGGTTGAAAGAAGTCCTAGTCCAACACCAATGTAGGTTATGGAAGCATTCCTAATACTTTGTTTAATGATTATGCCCAACGGAAATTAGGTATGTTTTGTAATTTTCAAGTGATTAAATATACATATAATAATTTTTTACCTTGCCAATAGTAGATGACTTAATAATTTCTGACGCATTTGGCCAACAAACTTCTTCATATTGGTATAGATAGTACTCTGATGAGAGATTTCATTGACTTAGTCCATGAAATTGACCCAACAAATGACCATCATTTTTTAATTTGGCAAAAAAATAAATCGGTAATTACCCCCAAAAATAACGTATGGATTAGGTCATATTCTGGGTTCAAACAACTTTTAAATCCGCTGTTTTTTTGGTCTCTAGTTAAACAATTTAAGACTGCAAATCGCATTATTCTTCATGGATTAAACGAGATAATAACACTCTTATGTATCCTTTTGGTCCCGAAGTCTACAATGAGAGAAATAATTTGGTTTTATTGGGGTGCTGAATTACATAAGTACAAAAAAACCACCTTGGGTTTAAAATTGAAAACCATGTTGAGGATTCAATCTGTTGCATTAAAAAAAATA
This sequence comes from Bacteroidota bacterium, assembly GCA_009926145.1. Taxonomy (GTDB): domain Bacteria; phylum Bacteroidota; class Rhodothermia; order Balneolales; family Balneolaceae; genus UBA1275. The sequence continues at coordinate 9,995 of RFPJ01000019.1, read as the reverse complement.
GATTTTATTGCGGTGGGCATGGAATCGGAGTACCGAGACATTATCAATTTTTTTAACCTAGATACACCCCCAATATGGACCTTTAAGTACCCAAGTAACATCATTAGGTTAGAAACAAATACTACACCCAAAAAGAGAATGCTGATACAAAAAACCAAATTAAACATTATGGTTGGTCACTCAGCGGATACTTCAAATGATCATATAAACATCTTTAAAAAATTACATGGGCAACTGCTATCTACCGATGATTACTCGATTTATGCACCACTTTCCTATGGGATAAATAATGAAATAGATGCCATAATCAAGACGGGTAGCTCTCTTTTTTCTAAGAGATTTATTCCCATCACAAGCCTGCTTTCTTTAGAAGATTATAGATCATTTCTTTCGGCCATTAATGTGGCTTTCTTTTGCCAAAAAAGACAGCAAGGAATGGGTAACATCACCTATTTGCTCGCAAATGGTGCAACTGTTTATTTAGATCCCGAAGCTAATCATGCTCAATATTTCAGAGAAAAGGGCGTTGTATTTCGGTCAATTCATGAAATGGATTTAGTTCAAATTACCAAAGAGCAATCCAATGACAATCGTCGTATTATGTTAGAGTTGTTTTCAGAGAAAAAACTTCATTCCCAATTGCTAGAAATATTTAATAAATGAGTATTCAAATTCCGTTTAATCGTCAAAATCTATTTGGGAGTGAGCTGAGCTACATTCAAGATGCCTATGCTAGAAATAAAGTAGCTGGGGATGGTTTTTATACATCATGGTGTCAAAAATACATGGAGGATACTTTTGAGTTTCAAAAGGTATTATTAACCACAAGTGGAACACATGCTATTGAAATGGCCATGTTGCTTATCGACCTAAAGCAAGATGATGAAGTAATTTTACCCTCATATACGTTTGTGTCAACGGCCAATGCTGTTATTTTGAGAGGTGCAAAACCTGTATTTGTGGATATTAGGCCGGATACTCTAAACTTAAATGAAGAGCTTATTGAACAAGCCATTACGCCCCGGACGAAAGCTATCATGCCCGTTCATTATGCCGGCATAGCTTGTGACATGGATGCAATTATGAACATTGCAGAAAAGCACCGTTTATGGGTTGTTGAAGACGCTGCTCAAGCAATCAATTCAACCTATAAAGGTAGGTATCTTGGAGGAATTGGTCATTTGGGTTGTTACTCCTTTCATGAAACCAAAAATGTATCGATGGGTGAAGGAGGCGCGTTAGTTATCAATGATGACTCTCTCATTCAAAGAGCCGAGATTATCCGCGAAAAAGGGACCAATCGGAGTCGTTTTTTTAGAGGTGAAGTAGATAAATATACCTGGGTTGATATGGGCTCAAGTTTTTTGCCATCCGATATCAATGCCGCTGTGTTAAAAACTCAATTGGAACACTTAAAGGATATTCAAAGACAGAGAAATCATCTTTATAGTCGTTATAGTTATGAATTAGAATCATTAACTAAATATGGAGTACGTTCCACCACGATTCCAAAAGATTGTTCGGGTAACTCCCATATGTTTTATCTTTTACTAGATTCTGAGAAAGCCCGTTCAGCATATATAGATTACATGAAACAAAAGGGAGTTTTGGTAGTATTTCATTATGTTCCGTTACACTCTAGTAATTTTGCTAAGACATTAGGTACCACTATAGATTTGCCCGTAACACAAGCTATTTCCGAACAATTAGTACGCTTACCTATTTTTTACTCACTAACTGAAGATGATCAATCCCGTATTATCGAATTAACATTAGATTTTTTCAATAAGATTCAATAGAAATGTACAAAAACGAATGGATGACCGCTTTTTATGGCTATGAATGGATCAATATCGAATCGGCTGACGAAATCAAATACACTGATAAGGATAAAAAACTATATGAATGGAGAATACCAGCAGATAATTTTGAAGAAATAATTATAGCTCAAAGTGCAGATTTTAAGTTAGTGGAAACTTTTATTGAGTTCTCATCTAAGGTTAAACCTAATGAGGACACGTATCATTCTATAAGATTTTATGAGTCAATTGACTTAGAATATATAAAAAGTTTAAATGCTGATGTTATGTGTCAATCTAATGGCTTTAGAACTAGATTAAATAATTTGAATTATTTTGATCCTGCGGACTGTACTAGATACTATAATTCTGCAATAGTTAATTATATTAATGAATTAACGGTTAAGACATGTGTAGCAGAGCTAGAAGGTGAGATTGTGGGATACTATATGCTAAAACAAATCGAAGGCAATATTTATAAAGGTTTGATGACGGGAGTATTACCAAAAGCTAGAGGGGCATTTTTACAATACAAAATGCAGCAATTTCTAATTAATCATATAGGACATCCCATCACTTTGATTAATACAACCCAGTTATCAAATATGGCAGTGATTAAAAATCACATCCGTTCGAAGCGAAATTTGTCCAAAATAGAACATATATTTTACAAGAAAGTCGGATTTTAAGTTAATCATTATGGAAAGCATCCAAAAAGTACTCATTCTAGCCCCACACACCGATGACGCAGAGCTTGGCTGTGGAGGAACCATGGCAAGGTTTTTAGAGGAGGGCAAACTGATTTACGTAGCTGCTTTTTCCACGGCTAGGGCATCGTTACCCGAGGGCGCTAATCCAGATCAACTCAGAGATGAGTTTCATGCCTCTATGGAACTATTGGGCATCCCCAAGAATCAGTTATTTGTGTATGACTACCAAGTACGCATGCTTTCTTATCATAGACAAGAAGTTCTGGAAGAACTCATCAAATTACGTCATTCCATAACTCCTGATTTGGTGTTAATACCTTCGGGAAGTGACTTACACCAGGATCATCAGGTTGTTCATAACGAAGGTTTGCGCGCATTCAAACAGGTGAGTATTTGGGGCTATGAATTACCCTGGAATCATATCAGTTTCGACACCCAAGCGTTTATACCACTTCAGCAACGCCATATCGACATGAAATGGAAGATGATGCAGGCCTATGATTCGCAATTCGAAAAACAGCGTGCTTACTTTACCAAAGAATTTGTGGAAGGTTTAGCCCGAGTTCGCGGTGTACAGGTAAGTGAAGATTTTGCTGAAGCTTTTGAAGTTAAACGTCTAAAAATATAATGTTTCTACCATTTGGTTCATGCATGCCCGAACGGTTCTTAATCTAGCCCCATGATAACACCTTCCTTACTTAACGATATACTTACATCTCTTAGCGAAGAGTATGAACGGGTGGGCTCTTCTGAGAATCATCGTATTGAACAGGTTTGCTCCATCGAACAGGCTACATCCAACTCTATCGTATGGTGTCATCCTTCGCGACCAGAAAAAGCTAAAGTCATAGAAGATACGCTAGCTCAGGTGGTCATTTGTGATAGAGAAATTGAGTGGAATGGGACGGTTCAACCCGAAAAAACACTCATTAAAGTGGAAGATCCCAAGCGTGTATTCACCCGGTTGGTGCGTCAAATGATGAGTGGAGCGTACGCGCCTGGGATTCATGCCACGAGTACGGTTCATCCCGAAGCCGACATCCATGCGAGTGTACATATTGGGCCCCATTGCTATGTGGGTAAATGTGTGATTGGAGAGGGTAGCCAAATACATGGGAATAGTTTTATTTACGACGGTGTGCAGCTTGGAAAAGAGGTAGTGATAGAGGCGTCTGTAGTTCTTGGGGCAGAAGGTTTTGGCCTGGCTAATACCGAAGAGGGCGGATGGGAGCGATTTCCTCATCTTGGGGGATTAGTTATAGGAGATCGGGTTGAAGTAGGCGCAGGTTCGACCATTGATCGTGGGGCTATTCAAGATACCAGCATTGGTGAGGGGACAAAAATTTCGAAACAAGTGCATATCTCGCATAATGTTCAGGTGGGTAAGCACTGTCTAATTACAGGTGGAGTTTCGATTGCAGGATCAACGGTGGTAGGCGATTTTGTTTGGATAAGCCCTGGGGTAACGATTTTGAATAAGGTTCGGATTGGGAATCACGCGTTTGTTGCTATCGGCGCTACGGTTACGCAATCTATCCCAGACCATTATCAGGCCATAGGGCGTAAAATCACCCCTAAAACTAGTTAATATGATTACGGTAGAACAAATTATTCGAGAGGTTTTGGCACTTTCTCCGGATGTGGAACTCAGTGATGCGACGACCCCTGCCGATATTTCTGCTTGGGATTCCTTGGGGCACATCAACATTATTACGGCTATGGAAGAAGAGTTCGATTTGGATATTAGCCCGGAACAAATAGGGGAATTACAAAGCATAGCCGATTTCAAAGCACTCATAGAAAACGACCCCGAATAAGCGTGCAGCATGCCGTTAATTCCATAATCAAAGGATGTATAGAGGCTGCTGAACGGACGCCCCAAAAGCCCGCTATTTATTATTCTGGACATACAATTAGCTACAAGGATTTGCATGAACAAGTGCTTCGAACGGCCCAATCGTTACATGAGCATTCAGTAAAAAGAGGGGATCGGGTATTATTTTATGGTGAAAAATCACCCCATTTTGTCCGCACTTATTTAGCCTGTCATTTGGTTGGTGCCATAGCCGTACCGGTAGATGTTCAAATGCCCATGGATGAGCTATCCAAGGTGTACCATAGGGTTCAACCCGCATTGGCGTTGTTCCCTGCTACCAAAACCTGGCCTTTTCCTTTTCAAGAGTGGGGAGAGGGGTTTATGTCCGATTCAAGGTATCCGATAGAAAGGTTTCCCACTCCAGATGAAGTCGCCGACCTATTATTTACTACCGGGACCACAGGCCAGAAAAAAGGGGTACTACTTACGCATGAAAATATCTGGGCAGGGGCAACCAATTCAAACATTTTTATAGGAAACACCTCAGAGGATTCGGAGATCATCCCATTACCCCTCCATCATGCCTTTGGGCTTAGAAGATTACGAACCAACCTAATGTTAGGAGCCTCAGTACATTTGATCAATGGATTTATGTTTCCCAAACAGATCTTTGAAGCTATTGAGTTAGGAGCGACGGGCCTTTGTATGGTGCCATCAGGATTGGAGGTTATCAAAAAGCTTACCAAAAATACCTATGATGCTCAGCTATCCAAACTATCCTATATAGAATTTGGTAGTATGCCTATGGACGCTGCGACCAAGGCTGAACTAATGGATAAATTGCCCCATACCAAACTCTGCATGCATTATGGGCTTACAGAAGTAGCAGCGAATATTTTCATTGAGTTTCATGAGCATCACAATCACCTTCAGACCTTGGGTCGGCCCAGTCCTAATGTTGAAATCGGAATTATGAATGAATCCGGGAAGCTGTTATCTGATGGCGAATTAGGAGAAATTGTGGTTAAAGGTAGCGTTCAAACTCCAGGCTATTGGCAGGACGATGAACTTAGCCAATCGTCTATTAAAAACGGCTGGTTTCGAACAGGAGACTTGGCTTTGATTACCCCAGAAGGATTTGTCGAGTTGAAAGGGCGTAACGATGATGTAATAAATGTGGGGGGTAAAAAAGTATTCCCTCAAGAGATTGAAGATACCATCAATCAGCATCCCGATATTAAAGATTCGGTTTGTATCGCCGTAACGGCAAGATTATTAGGGGAGCAAATTAAAGCCTATGTCGAAATGGAGCCCTCTAAACGTTTCGATAAAGAAGGAATTATCGAATATTTACGCGCATTCTTAGAGCCCTACAAAATTCCAGCTCAATTCGAAGTTATTGCTTCCATACCCAAGACCTCTTGGGATGTCCTAGGAAATGAGGGCCCGTAATTGACGGTCTAAATCAGCACTTAGCGATTCGAAGCTATATTTCTCAACGGTCTCTCCAAGGGTATTTTTTTTCGTATTTCCACCCAAAAACGCTTGTAGCTCATCCACTAAAAAGTGGTAGACACCATCGGCATCCTCTCGTTCAAAGAAAGATCCAATAGCTGTATCCTGAACCACCTCGGCAGCGGCGCCTTTCGTGGGACCTATTCCTAAGACCTTTGATCCGGATATCATGTACTCAAACACTTTTGTAGATAAGGCATAGAAGCTATTCTTAGTTTGCCCAATCGATAGCAAGAGGAGGTCACTTTCGGGCAATAATTCCAACATGTCGGCATGGTCTATGAAACCAAACTGCCCAAATTCTATAACGGTTAAGCGGGAGGTGAATTCCTGAGCTAGGGTCGCATCTAAACTACCATAGAACTCAAAACGCATGTTTTTTGCCCATTCTGGATGATTTTGTTCTAATCTCTCTAAGGCCTGTATGAATGAGGTGGGCCGTTGATTAATTTTTAAACTGCCAAAATAACGAATGGTGAATTTTTCGTTGCTAAGAGGTTTTGTTTTTTCGGGTTGAATATGATCGGGATCAAACCCATTGGTGATTCGTGTAATTTTGGACTCTTGTTTTTCGTTCAGGTTTTTAAAAAAACCATGGTTGACCACGGATATAGAATGGGCATGTTCGAGAACACTTTCCTCCATTCTACGATTCTTTTTGTCGGCTTGTTGTCCCAATGGGAAATCATCGTAGTAGTAAATATTAGTCCATGGATCTCTGAAGTCGGCATGCCATGCTAAGCCACTCCATTGAGCAAGTGCCTCGGCTATTCGATGAGTGGTCGGTGGAGGTGAGGTTGAAAATATAACATCAGGCTTTTCTTTGGTAATCACTTTTTTCCCAGCCCTCACTGCGAACCATTTCCAAGTTAATTTGGCATCGGGTATTAACCAATTACGCCTAATCCAAACTGCTAATCGGGCGATTAGATTTTTATTTTTGGAGTAAAATATAGATGGATTGTGCGTAACACTTTGATGGCCTGCCTTTCCCTTGGTTGGACGGCCTAACCATTGCGTAGGTTCAATAATAGGTGTCCTATACACCTTCACATGCTTTAAAAGGGGATGATCGGCTTCACTACGTTGTGAGGAAGAGGCTTTATTTGCCGTTAAAATCACCACTTCCCAACCCATTTTCTGCAAGTACTTAACAAATCGAGAAACCCTATAACTTCCAACTCCGGCAAATGGATACCAATAGTAAGTAACGACCAATACCTTTGGTTTTGACTTCATAGCTTACGATTTCGTTCGAAACCAGCTAATACCCACCCATAATCCAATGAGTAATTGTGCCACTAGTGCCATCCAAGAAAGTTGAATGCCTCTGGTAAATGAATCGGGTCTAAAATCAAGTGTCAAAGTGTGTTCACCGGCAGGCACTTGAATACCTCTTAGGAAATAGTTCGTTTTATGAATAGGAACTTCATTTCCATTTAGAAATGCTTTCCAACCTGCAGGATAATAGATTTCATTAATGACCAAGAATCCAGGAGTACTTCTTGTAATAGTTACTTCTAGTTCGGCCCCTGTATAATTGGTCACATTTACGGTTGAGCTTGAGTCAGCATTGGACTCAATGAGTGATTCGTTTGATGATTCTTCTACTAAAGCTGTGGTTGAAAAATCTATTCTGCCAGGATTTTTTAAATAGTCAAACGCACTTGGTCCATCGGGTACTAAACGAACAGAATCTACAAAGTAGGCTTTGGGTAATACATTTTGTAGCTCACGATGAATAGGCAAGCTGAACCCCAGGTACATTTAAGCCGGGTCCATAGGTGATGAATTTAGTATTGAATAAGGCTAGTAAATCTAAATTTAGTCCATAAGGTCCGTCGAAAAGAGCGGCGTTTTCTGACATAAATACGTCTTGAAAGATACTCAACTTAGCCCCACTATATCCTCCAATACTGGGATAGAAATAAGAGGGGACGGCGTTACTAAATGGGTTGTCGAGTAAGGGTAGCACTCGGTGTTCATATACGCCGTTTTCATCATAAATATTTTCTTGAATATATCGGTCAAGTGGCCGAGCCTGTCGTTCTAAAAAAGCACCATCATAGGGATTTAGCCGGGTAAAACTAGATTCGGGCACAAAACGATTGCCCACCTGAAGAAGATCATAACTTTGGAGAGCAAATAGTGCGAGTAAGGCAACGGTGTAAGATGTTTTTCCGCTTAGATACAGGTAAAGTATGCCTATCAGAAGCATGGTAAGTATTCCGTAGCGTATGAATTCATCTCGCGCTAACTCTTCCCTTTGAGGGACTAGGCGTTGTTGAATAAAGGAATTGGCTTGACTTCTAACCTGTGGATTTGATGGATTAACCTGATTTTGCGCGGCTATTTGATTGGCAATTTGGGTCGTTTCACGAGGATTTGAATATTCTAGGCTAGTGTATATTACAAAGCTAAAGGTAAATACCCCAGCGATAACCATAAGGGGAGTTCTTAGCGAAGACCATTGAAATTTCTCAGCTTTATACTCGGGTAGAGCATCCAAACCATAGGCTACGAGTACAGCCGCACTAAATGAGGTGATAACCAACCAGGTTTCTGGAGCTCTAAACTTGTCAAAGAAAGGGATGAGGTTAAAGGCCAAATTATTGAGAAAAAGAAGGTTTTCACCCCATGAAAAGAATAGGGCGAGTATTCCAACCGATAAAAAAGCAAAAGGCAAATTTGATTTCCTTCTGAGCAGTCCCAAAATCATGAGTGGTATAACCAAAAAGCCAAGATAGTGGGGCCCGCTTGTGACAGACTTAGGCCCCCAATAGTCTGGTGAAGCGCCTCCAAATGCGTTGGGAAGTATTAGCGTAATGCTCTCTTTAATACCTTGTGACCAAGCAAAAGCATAGTTTTGGTCAAGGCCGGTAGTTTCAGTGATGTCTGAGCCCCCGCGGATACTGTATTGTGCATATTCTTGTAGAGGTAATAATTTTTCAGCATTTCCCGCTACCCCAATGATTCCGCCAACCAGTAGCACTAAGGTCAGAATGCCCCATTTTTTTGCATCTCCTTCTTTGATGCCTTTGTAAAGGTCAAACAACCAAACAAAAAGCAGTACATACAAGAAGTAGTAACTAATTTGAGGGTGCCCTGCCCGAAACTCTAAGCTTACAGCCGCCGAGAATACCAAAAGCCCCAACCAAAAATTTTCTCGCCGCGTAATGAGCCAGTAACCCACCAGCATCCAAGGTGCCAAGGCTAGGGCAAAGAACTTGGAGGTGTGTCCAGCCATGATGATAATGGGGAAGTAGGTGGTTAGCCCGTAAATCACACTTCCCGTAATGGCAATCCATGGTCGAAATCCCATGAGCACCAAAAACACGTACATACCTGCCAACAATACCCAATATTCAAAGGCAGGGTACCACTTGTTAAAGATGGGTTTAATAAGGGTATCTAAATGAGGGACTTGCCGGGCCGTTGAAATAACAAAAGAAGGCATCCCCCCAAACATATTCTTAGACCAAAGTGGTTCTTCCCCAAAGGTCTCGCGATAGTCTATTATGGATTCTGCTCCAGCCCTCCATTGTGTGATGTCGTGACGTTGCATCTCTTTACCTCCAATAGTGGAAGGGAAAAAGAGTATTAAAGGGATAAAAAATAGGAGCGCTAAGGCAATTATATGCTGATTACGGGTAGAAGACATCACGAATTATTCTATAACTTTTGGTACACGGAAATAATCAGAGTCGGCATCAGGTGCATTTTGGAGTGCCTTATCGTGATCAAGAGCATCACGGGCTTCATCTTTTCTGTAGTCGGTTCCTAAAGTAATGACATGCTCTAATGGCTCAACATCTGAAGTATCTAGTTCATTGAGACGCTCCATATAGCTAAGTATGCTATTCATATCTCTAGAAAGTATTTCCACTTCATCTTCATTGAGATGAAGCTTAGCTAAACCGGCCACGTATTGCACTTCTTCTTTGCTTACAGACATAGATTGAGATGTTTTATTGGATTAACTCATTAAAAATGTACGGAAAAATTTATGAGTTAATGATTAGACATATAGTATAAATACCGTATTAAGGTACAAAAGAATAGATAAAAGGTTGGCTTTGAATTTCAATTAATCACATCCCTCTTACGTTGTGCTAAATTATTGAGGCCCATACTTTCATGTAGTTTATTTGCTCT
>RFPJ01000180.1 GCA_009926145.1 Bacteroidota bacterium | reverse complement strand
CACATGCTTGAGCAAATGTTCTGCTGCAAGCGCTCCTCCCAAATAATTATTCACATCAACAATGGGCAACTTAGCATCATACACATCGTGCAGTAACACCGTTGGAATATGTTGTTCGTGAAGTAAGTCGTAAATACGACTACCAAATATTGATTTTCGGCGAGTGGTTAATAGAATGCCATCCACTTCATGGGCCATCATCATTCGCAGTAGTGAATCTTCCTGCTGATGAAAATCTCGGCTAACCGTAAGCATTAACTGTTGATGCGAGGTATCGGCTTTATCCGCCAATGCTTTGTAGATTCCAGAAAAATAAGGCCCATCTATATCTCGAATCATCAGTCCTACTTTTCCAGTTTTATGCCGCTCGGATCCATTCTTTTTAATGGAATCTCCGTTCAAACTGCCTTCTAAAAAGGCTTTATTCGCAAAGGTACCTTTACCCACTCTACTCACGAGAACATGTTCGTCATTGAGTATTTTCATAGCCTTTTTAATGGTAGACATACTTACATCATACATTTCTGTTAGCTGTAAATAGTTGGGAATTTTACCTTCCTGACCGAAATAATACTCTCGAATCTTCTTCTTCAAATCCCGGGCTACTAAGTCATATAAATGTTCATCTGTATTATTCAAGTCTACCATATTCACTCACTAAAAATTTACACTCAATCCTATGGTGTTTACACTACCCAAATCTCCTCGTTCACTGTAGGAGAAATCGAATTGTAGTTTGTTTGAAATTTGAAGGCCAATACCGCTTCGAAAGTGACCTTGCCCGTAGTTGTCTGATAAAAATAAATGGGCATAACCAGATCGTAGATATACGATATCTCGGTATCCATACTCCATACCCACATTTACATAGTTAGAATTATTATTTGGATACACCGCATCCGTTGCTATTCTCAGAGAATGATCCAGGCTTTCGATGACCTCATAATCGAAACCGATTCTGAAGATGAGTGGCAGGTCCCATGATTTCACATATAAGTTTGCGGGAATACCATCATTATCACCGGCCGTTTGCGGATCTTGATCGATACGAACAAAGGTATTATCACCTTCTAAACGCATTTCACTACCAAAATTAGTTATGCTAAACCCTAACTTTAGTCGTTCCAAAGGGGTTTGATACTGAAAACCCAAATCCAGTGCCATACTACTAGCCCGCATTCTCCAAATTCGAGATTGAACTAGCTTTACGGTTCCCCCCATTGAAAATCTGTTGGTTAAAGCTTGAGCATAGCTCAATCCTAGACTAATATCTTGAACTGAGAATTGTTCACCGGTTCCCTCAGGATAATACAAGGTGGTTACATCCATGAGGCCACCATCAAATAGGTACATATGTGCACCTAGAAAACCATTTTTTAAGCCGATAACCGCTGATGCATATGATAATTGTGTGTCTACAAACCACTCTGTGTACTGAAACCCAGCCTGATTACCCTTGACCTGAGTCATACCAGCAGGATTCCAGTACAGTGCAGAATGATCATCAACAACAGCCACATAGGCCTCTCCCATTGCAATGGAGCGGGCTCCCGCAGGAATTTCTATAAATGACAAAGCTGTTGTCCCTTGGTTTTGAGCATATGAAGATGTATTTGGAA
>RFPJ01000179.1 GCA_009926145.1 Bacteroidota bacterium | reverse complement strand
TATCTGAAAGACGCGTAGCCGTCCAAGAATATCCATTGCTCGAACCTGAATAACTTGTGTTGTTATGAAAGTTTGCCAGATCTCCTGAACTTAATGCTTCTGTATCATTTACATATACATAGGTGCAGTCTTTTTGACAGCCTCCATCAAATGAATTAAATTGGTAAAAATCAAACGCGATTGTGTAGCTATCCGCAGATGTTCCAGTAAAATTTCTATAAATTCTTGGGTTATCATTTGTACTCGTCACACCCCATTTACCGCCAGTAAAAGACCCTAAGGGACCAACAAAATATCCTAAAGTAGTATTATGCCCAGAGGGGTATTCATAAACTGAGAGGGTATGGCCACTGCGAGTTGATTGCCAATTGGAGACAGTATCTCCAGAAGAGTAATTTTCAAGATAAGGCGAGGATAAACTTGTCATTCGCGTAACGGAACTTCCTGTTGTCAGGGTACTGTTTATATCTATTATCCCTCCTCCTGAGTTTATGGTTAAACTTCCTGCGGTGCCGTTGTTAGAGATGGAAAGTTGGACAGGATTATTAAAGGTTATCGCCCCTCCTGTGTTTTCACTAATTGATGTATTGATTGTTTGATTAGAAGTTGCTTGAAAAGAAGTTAAGGCACCATTTAAAGATACTGTTCCACCGTTAGTAGTTATATCTCCTTCCAACGCAGTATAGCCTGAACTTGCATCAGAGGTAATATTTACATTTAGCTTACCTGCAGTGGCAGAAATATCTGCATTAACATAAACACTGCTGCCATTCAGTGAAAGGCTGGATATAGTAGAGGCGTTGTGGGTAATATCATGGTTAACTATAATATTATCTCCTCCCGTCATCGATATATCTCCTCCAGTAGTTATAGCTGCATTAAGAACTATATCGCTGTTTGCAGTTAGACTGAATGATCCTACCCCCGTAGAGGAAATTGCTGATGTTACGGTAATATCTCCCCCACTTCCGGTAGTGCCAGTTGTTATGGAAATATTATTTCCTGCATCCAGTGATGAATTAATTACAGAAACATCAATGTTGCTTGCCTCACCCGCTTCGAAAGTGTCTGCATACGATGTACCTGAACTAGAACTTGAACTGATTGTAATATCGTAAGGATCTAGAAGCCATAAACCGGAATTAGAAAAAATTGAACTTGTATCAATTTTTATTGAATCAACATTTAGAAAATAACCTGACGTCTCAATTTTTCCTCCCTGGCCATTTATGGAGTTTGCCTCTAAAGTTCCATGAACAATTGTTTTAGATGTGGGACTATGAATATCAGACCAGATGACAATTTTACCCCCATCCCCTGAACCAATCGAACTTGCATTAAGAAGTGTATTTTTTTCTACCAGGGAGTAATTTGCTTGTAAAAGTTCTCCCTCTCCTTGCCAATCGCCGCCTATAAGGATGGTGCCCCCTTGTAAATATCCCGTTGCAATGAGCTGAGATTTTGAGTTGACAAGCACCTCTTTGCCTTCAAGGACTATTTTTCCTCCCTCGGTGTTGCTGCTAGCAATCAGGTCACCAGAATTAACGGTTTGGCCTTGCGCGCCTGAGGAAAGAGTAATATTGGTGGATTGAATACTACCTGAATTAGTGACTAGTTTGAGTACTCCATTTTCATTGACTAAGGCTGTT
>RFPJ01000178.1 GCA_009926145.1 Bacteroidota bacterium | reverse complement strand
CGAATCGATTGCTCGCTTTTACCACATAGTATTGATGCTCTACATCTTTTGAGCCAGAATTACGCTCTCCGACTTCAATTTCAGCAGGGTTATGCATGTACTTTTTGGCCATGCTAGACATCTGCTTAGGCATGGTTGCGGAAAACAAAAGCGTTTGTTTGCCTTCGGGCGTATCGGCTAGAATGGCATCTAAATCTTCTTGAAAACCCATGTTTAACATTTCATCGGCTTCATCTAAAACAAGGGTATGAATGTTTTCAACCCGTAATTTTCTTCTTCTAATAAGGTCTAACATTCGACCAGGAGTACCTACAACAACCTGGCAACCATTATCTAGTGCCTTGATTTGGGTTCGAATTTCGGAACCCCCATATACCGCGACGGTTTTAACTCCTTTAAGCTTTTTCGCAAAGGCTTTTAAATCTTTTGCTATTTGAATAGCTAATTCGCGAGTAGGAGACAGTACAATGGCTTGCACATCGTTGACGTCGGGATCGATTTTTTGGAGTAAAGGTAAGCCAAAGGCCCCTGTTTTACCCGTACCGGTTTGAGCTAGTGCCACCAGGTCTTGAGAAGAATCTAGAATGGTGGGTATAGCGAGTTCTTGAACTTTAGTTGGTGTTGTAAAACCTAGACGTTCTACTCCTTCAAGCAGTTCTTGCTTAAGGCCCAACTTTGAAAATGAGGACATGGTATAAAGTGTATTTGATATTAAGATGTTGCCAGCAAAGAGAGGAATGTGGCTGTGGCATCATCTCAACTCGGGCTTCATGCAGCTAAATAGTTAGTGCACTTAAAAATACGGATTATTTTTGCCAATACTATATACTTTGTTTGAGGCTTTCTACCAGTCCTATGTCATTCAGTAATAATATATTACATCTAAAAATCAATTTTTTTCGATTATTGGTATTGGTATTTTAAGATAGTCTAAAACTTTTGAACTCAAGAGTATATCATGAACAACACACTCTCTGAACATTTTTCTACCGCACAAAGTATCACCGATTTAAAGACCCAACTTATCACCGAGCTAGTCAAACGCAGATATAATCTTCAATCCATCCTATGGGCTACTTCCTTTTGTAGTGATGAAATCAATAACCTATTTAGCCCCTTCAATGATTTGTTTGCTGGCCTAGGGCCCTTTCATTTAGGTGGGATTTCAGGGCTACCTTTTGCTGGAATTACTGGTATGAATGCTTTCATATCACATGTGCCGAAGAATGGAGCCGCTATGATTTTATATGGTCCTCATATTGGGGTGTCAAATGAAGGAACCATTGGACAAGTGCAACGACAGAATCAACATTCTCTTACAACGTGTTGTGGCTCACTGGTAGCGGCCCTAGAATCTCTTGAACACTCGGATTTCAAACCAATGGAAAACCCCTTGGACTACCAACAAGCACTTGTTCAAGAGCATCTATACCAACATCGAAGTGCCATACTCGAAGATTTATATCCTATCAAAAAAGCTACGGATTTTACCTATGAAGCCATACATACCTATCTAATCAAAATTATTGAAGAAACGAAAAAGAACTACGAACACTTAGAACTCATTTTGGTAGGTGGCGTAGTGATTAATACCGACTGGACTAAGGAAGATTACTTCGATTTACGGAACCTCGAATTTATTCAATTCTA
>RFPJ01000177.1 GCA_009926145.1 Bacteroidota bacterium | reverse complement strand
TGAATCCAGGCATTAGGTACAAGCGAGGTAAACCATTCAATGCTTTGATTTGCTACGAGGTTGATGGGATTATTTTGTACTTCTTCCATATTTAAGGACTCAAATTATACCGATTTATTTACTCTAAGCCTAAAAATACATCTTTGCACTAGGAGAGTGCAAGGATTGTGAAATTAAGACGATATCAGAAGTAAAAATTATATATAAGTTATTGAATTATATAAAATTATCTAATTTTGGCATAGTAATTGCATGTAATTAAGTAAGAACAATTTTATGGAGTAACTATGAAAAATCTTTTTAAAACATTAATTATTACTTTATTTATCACCCCCATGGCAGCCAATGCGCAATTGTCTGCAAATGCAGGTTGGGTCAGTGATTACTTTTTTAGAGGTATTTTCCAAGCTGGATCTTCTGCCTCAGCAGGCGTAGATCTAGAGGCTGGTGGGCTTTATGCCGGTACTTGGGCTGCCGATGTTGGTGACGGGTTGGAAGTAGATCTATACGCAGGATTTGGGACATCTGTTGGAGATCTTGGCCTGAGTGCTGGATTTACTGGGTATTATTACACCGGTGATTTTGATGATACCTATGAAGAAATTAACCTAGGACTTTCTTACGGTGCATTTGCTCTAGATTATGCAGATGGTACCTGGGATGGATTCGGCGAGCCGGCTGATTATGCCTACACTTCATTAAGCTATGCCGCTGAGAACGGTTTTGGCATTGTCTATCACTCACATGATGGTGGCAATGCATACCTTGAACCCTCATACAGCTTTGATTTAAGCGGCATCGATGCATTTATTTCGCTTGTGATCGGTCTTGATGATAGCGAGGAAGGAATAGTCTTTGGTATTGGAACATCTTGGTAAGACTCATAGGAGAAATATTATGAAATTAATAACAGCGGTTATAAAGCCCTTTAAGCTTGAAGACGTTCGTCAAGCCCTGTCTGAAGCAGGTGTCGATGGTATGACGGTTTCAGAGGTGAAGGGGTTTGGAAGACAAAAGGGTCACACAGAACTCTATCGTGGTGCTGAATACACAGTTGATTTTGTACCAAAGACAAAAATAGAAGTTGCGGTCTCTGATGCCTCGGCTGATCAAGTAGTCGAAGCCATCGTTACAGCGGCAAAAACTGGATCAATCGGTGACGGTAAGGTATTTGTAACTGAGCTTAAAGAAGTTACAAGAATACGTACTGGCGAGTCAGGCGATCAAGCACTTTAATAGGAGAAAATTATGGAAATTGCATTTTCACTAGATACTCTTTACGCAGTACTTTGTGGAGCCCTAGTCATGTTTATGGCGGCAGGGTTCACCATGCTAGAGGCAGGCTTAGTACAAAAGAAAGATGTAACTGAAATCGTGACAAAAAATATCGGCTTGTATGCTATTGCATGCATTATGTATTTAGTTTGTGGGTTTGTCTTGATGTATCCTGCGGGAGCATACATCGAGGGTATACTTCCAGCATTTGGTACCTCACTAGGACTATCAACAGCGCTACCCCTTGAAGAAATCGGTATGGAATATGGAATGGATTATTCCCAGCAAGCCGACTTCTTCTTTCAGGTCGTATTCGTTGCGACTGCGATGTCAATAGTCTCTGGAGCGGTAGCTGGCAGGATGAAACTTTTACCCTTTTTCTTGTTTGCAGTTGTGCTGACTGG
>RFPJ01000176.1 GCA_009926145.1 Bacteroidota bacterium | reverse complement strand
AATCCAAGAGTATCTTTATTTGTAATGGGGTTGTTTAGTAAAAAAATTAAATACACTCCATTGAAATTTTTTCATAGGTCATTTATAAAACTTTTAATATTTTTTTGTAATGATTTATTTTTTCTAGGCAAAGGAGAGCTTTCAAGAGCAATTCAAAATTATGGTGAAAATGAAAAATTTATGTACCTACCTTTCTCAATAGACACTGATTTTTGGAAACCAGAAAAGAAATATAACCGAACCACCTGTGAGTAAAGGAGTAGCGAAATAAGCCAGCATTCGGCGGGCCGTAGGGTTCCAGCCAGGAGATCCTTTTTTATGAGCATTGCGGCGGGCAAGAATTAAGCCAAGTCCAAACGATACCACTAGGGTCGAAATACCTAAGTAAACGATGTTCCATAGGTTGCCGCCCATCGCCGAATAGTTGTAGGTGTAGCTATCGGGTTGAAACGCAAAACTGTTTACAGCTATCCAGCTAGCCGCTATGGCGATGATACCCGCTATGATTCCAGCCATACCTGAAATGTGCAGAAAACGGGTTGAACGCTCCATCATTTCATGGATAGCTTTGATTTGCTGATCGGGAGGTAATTGTTTTGCCATGGTAAAAAGTACTTTTTTTTAGAAAGTACAAATTTAATTGATAATAAGGTAGCCTAATGGTCTGTTAATTTGTTTGTTAGGTGGTTATAGAATACATTCTCATAAATAATTACACTAAAGTTACGGTTCTATGTTACAATTAGGTTCAAAATCACTATTGGTATTGGTGATGCTTTCCTTTTCGGTTATCAGTCTTCAAGCACAAGATCGAATCATTAAGACAAATCAAACGGTACTAACGGTTAAAATTTATGAGATAGGTGAAGAGACTCTTCGCTATAAACCTTGGGATCGGCAAGACGGTCCGTTTTTTACCATCGCTGTTTCTGGAGTTCATAAGGTTATTTTAGAGTCGGGAGATGAGCTTAGTTTTAATGACTTAGAAAGAGAACAGGCCACAGCTGCGGAGGGTCAAAGCGTGAATAATTCCGCAGAAAATGAAGCCGTTAGTGAGGAATCGAATGCATCAACCAATGCCATACAAGAAATATCCAATGCGCTAGATGAAGTATCAACCTCGAGTCAACAAGCCAGAGCATCCGTAGGTCTTGAGCCTGACCAGCAAGCGCAAGCCGAGCTCAACAGATTGAATAACATCAAGATATATTGGTCAGTTTTTAATATTGATGTTGCCAACTCGGAGAATTTAGGTGGCGATGGAGAGGATACCATTATCGGTATGATGGATATGTTAGGCTTTCAAACCTTTATACCCTTAGGAGGGACCGATACCGATAATGATCCAAATTTATCTCAGGGTTTGGTGCTATCAACTACGGTAAAATACAGAACATTAGACCCTCCAACGGGAATTGATCCTTTACTTTCGGAGAGCTGGTTGGTGGATGTAGGTGTTGGCTATGGCGCTAATATTGGTAAGGATTTGCGCGTTTATGGTTCCTATAATCTCACGACCTATATTACCACTACCACAAGTTTTTATTTGGCTGATAACATAAGTACATCGGAGTCGATGCCTGAAAACAGTAGTTATATTCGGGCCGGCGTTCACTGGATGCCCATTCAGTTACCCGGAGGGTTTATTGGACTTCATGCGGCCTACGATACCTATTTAG
>RFPJ01000175.1 GCA_009926145.1 Bacteroidota bacterium | reverse complement strand
AACTCAAAGAATTCATTAATGCTGGCAGATTGGTCATAGGACCTTGGTATGTACTTCCCGATCTTTTTCTAGTGAGCAGTGAATCGATTATCAGGAATCTTCAAATTGGAACGACCATATCCAAAGACTGGGATTCTGGGTTAAATGTTGGGTATGTACCCGATCCCTTTGGTCATCCTGCTCAATTACCCCAAATCTTGCAGGGCTTTTCAATTGACAACTTTTTGTTCATGAGGGGTATGCCCGACTCCTTGAATGGATTAGGAACCTTGCACTTCAACTGGACCTCTCCAAATGGTTCAAAAGTTCGGGCTTATTATATAAAAGAAGGCTATTTCAATGCCGCAGCTCTTGGATATGGGCATATAATTGGCCGATATGATGAATCTGAACCCGATTTTGAGCTTGCCGTTGAGCAGTTTGATAAAGCCATAAATGCATTAAAAGACCTCGAACCCAAGCATCTTTTTTTACTGAACAACGGGGTTGATCATATGCCAGAGCAAAAAGAACTCCCTAAAATTCTGAATCATATTAGAGAACACAACCCCCATCCAGATGTATCGGTAACTCAGGGAAGTTTTTCTGATTTCATGGACTCCTTATTAACCATTGATTGTAGTTACAATTATGAAGGTGACTTATTAGGAAATCCCGATCACCCTATTCTTTCGAGTGTCTATTCTACTCGAATGTATATCAAACAACAAAATCACAACGCCCAGTCTCTACTTGAACACTACGTTGAGCCATCTCAAGCACTTCTATTTTCCTTAACAAAGGCAGAATCGGATTATGAGCTTAGCTCATACATTTGGAAAAAATTATTGCAAAATCACCCTCATGATGATATTTGTGGATGCAGCGTGGACGGAGTACATGAGGACAATGAATACCGATACCGTGAAGTGATAGAAACATCTCGGACAATAATTACAGAAATCATTGAGGGGTTGGCCAAAATTGGATTCACAAAAGGATATCAATCCGATTTAAGATACCGAGATGTTTGGATGTTTAACCCTCACCCATTTGCTCATAAATATCGCGTTCAAACCGAGATAGTTTTTGCCAATGAAGATAAAGAGCAGGAAGAAAAACGAATTCCACTACAAAAATTACGCGGCTATGACAGCACAGGCAGATCCATCGTATTTCAACTCATTGGTACCAAAGCACCTTTTTTAGATGCGCAGTTTATTCAGCACACGTGGGGTCGCGCCTACCAGGTGGAATTCGAAATTGAACTTCCAGCACTTGGTTATCAAGTGGTGCGTTTTGTAGAAACCACCGATAACCTTGATGAGCACGACGGTTTACTCAGTCCTATTCAATGGAATCTTTTGCCCGAGAGTACGAATAAGCGAATATCGTCTCTCGTCGAGCAGAAAGGCCTAATGAGAAATGCACACTATTCGATACAATTTTCAGATAAGAATTTCACTATTCGATGTAAACAAACAGGTTGTGAGCTAGAGAATCCCATACGGTTTGAATATGCCCAGGATCATGGAGACACCTATTCATACTCTAGAATCGAACAAAAAAATTACTACGGAAAAATCGAACAGATTGTAAAAGACCCTCTCCGGCAGAACTGCTTACACCTCTATTATAAAATAGATGTACCCATTGTTGAACTTGAACCAAATGGCAGACCAAAAGTAGGAAGACATCCCGA
>RFPJ01000174.1 GCA_009926145.1 Bacteroidota bacterium | reverse complement strand
CGCCCCTGGGCACCAAAAACTCAATAACGAAGCGGCTTTCAAGCGATCTCGCTTTTTGAAAGCCCCTAAAAATTTACTGATCCGATTTCTCAAAAATAGTAAGGTTGATCTCACGAACCTGACCATTAGCATCTCGGAATCGAACAATGACCGTGCGTTCGATTAAATCTTCATCTAAATCTTCATACCCTTCACCTAAATCTCCAAGTTGTTCGTCGGATAGGGTTCCTGACTCAACCGAACTACCTTGCTCATCGACCTCAGCGTACATCTTTTCGAACAGTGATACGGTTTGACCCGAATTTAGTGCCGTTACATTGACTTGTCCTTCTTCCACCCATATAAAACCATCTGCATTATTCCCAAAAACGGTTCCTTTCACAGAAGCAAGTGAACGTGAGGTTTGAACATCAAAACTACCCGAGCCAATAGGTTCTACTTCTAATCTTATTTCACCCTGCTCCAAATCTATTCTGCGATTAGAAAGTCTTGAATTAGCTAAACTCTGACCTCGAACAATGAGCATGGATTCGGGTTTAACTTTAGCAACACTATTATCCGATGTAAAAATCACTAAAGCATATCCCGTTTGGCCCGTAGCTAAGGTATCGCCATCAAAAAGTGGTTCACCCACATTTTCTCGTAAATCTAATACGTAGGATCCTCTATCTTTTGAAAGCAGATCCACTTGTGGTTTAAACCTTCGAACAATGGCTAAGGGACGTACTTGAGCATCTCTTTGGTCTGCATTAAGAGCAGACTTAATAGCAAAAACTTCATTAGACTCATATTCAGTCTGTGATTTTTCTGAAGCTTTTTCAGGCGCCTCTCCTGGGGCTAACATAAAAGTAGCTAAGATGGCTATAAGTATGGTAGATTTCATGAACTTCATATTGAATGATTAATTTCCTTCTATAACTACATCGCCATTCTGAAACTTTTCTATGAGTTCCAGAA
The DNA here is from genome assembly GCA_009926145.1 of Bacteroidota bacterium. Taxonomy (GTDB): domain Bacteria; phylum Bacteroidota; class Rhodothermia; order Balneolales; family Balneolaceae; genus UBA1275. Next base: position 780 of record RFPJ01000174.1, on the reverse strand, counting down.
TTTTTTGAACCCCAACGATACCGCTGAATATCTGCCCATCTATTTCAATATTCTCAAAACTATACCCTGATTCTGCAAGCAAATTATAGGTATCTTGCCCAATCAGTTGAATAAGAGCATTGACGGTCTCTTGATCAACCTCAACCACATTCGCTTCATTTCCTGGGTCGACCAAAGTGAACTCCCAAATCTCAGACACAACCTCATTGGCACCCAGAGCAGAACTTATAGAAGTTAATACTTGCCAATAATAGGTCTGACCAGGAACTAAGGCCTGTACTCCAGTTGATGGATATTGGAGGGAATTACCAACTACATTTAGATCTAAATACTCAAACTGAAGTAATGATCCCCCACTATTGGTAGGCTCTGAGCTTTTTGCACTTTCTAGCAGAGATTCCGGACTATCTGTACCACCTCTTGCCACAACCAATACTCGATAATTAAGTGAAGCATCTCCCTCCCAGCTTAATTGAGGTATAGGATTAGTAATAGCCGCTTCAGCACCAACCAGGTCTCCCGGAGTTCTCAATAAAATGGTCAACTCATCTACAACTCCACCTTCTGAAGCATTACCCCCTAATTGAATCATATCACTTGCCAGTAGAACACGTCTACCATCCGCTTCAACCTGATAAATTCTTACTGAAAACGTGTATTGATCATTCGGTAAGGTGGTTCCAGAGATATCTTCAATAAAATTTTCACCCGTAGTCGTTAGTCCACCATCAAATTTCATTTTATCCGAGATGCCGGGTATCTCTTCATTTTTAATGTCAT
>RFPJ01000173.1 GCA_009926145.1 Bacteroidota bacterium | reverse complement strand
ATAGAACAGCGGTCTTCTAAACCGTAAATGTGAGTTCGATTCTCGCCGGGGCTATTTCAATACAATCTTGCCGATCCAGATAGACGGAGAACAGATAGGCTATTTTACCACTTGACATAGCCTAGTGTCGCTGGTAGAATACTGTTCTAGGGTGCGAACCCCTATCGGTTTCAATACACTTACTGGAGAACTCTTGTGTTCAAAGTTCGCTTTCACCTTGGTCGTGGCCCTTATTATAAATACTGGCAGATTAGAGACCTTAAAGATAAGGATGCTGGTCCAGACTATATTAAACCTGAAACTTGCCAACTAGTCCTTTATGATTGTGAGTTAGTTTGTAATGAAAACAAAGCAAGAGAAGTACACTCCAGAGGAGTTAAAGACGTTTGCGGATGGATTAAGTGCGGCCATGTGTATTGGCACGATACTAGTGTGCGTAATCCTATTAATGTTGAGGGCTTTTCTCACATTTATTTTAATCCCATAGTTGACCCTAACTGGAAAATAACTGGTTTAGACTATCCTATTAATGGTTTAAAAATAGATGAACTAGTTACTTGCGGCAATAAAGTTTATACGCGTTATAATAGCGTGGCTATAGAAAACATTCTCAACCTGCAATACACCCCCTGCTAGGGGGGTGCGGGCCGGCCGGCTCCCCCCAGATGGGGGGTGCCAGAGCAAACCGTGTGCCAAATAAAAAAACTTTTTTTCTGATGGTTTGGGCTTGACATTGCCGATGATACTGGTACAATAGGAACACACGAGGAGTTAACTATGAAAACTGCTGAAGGTAATGATAAACTCGGCAAGAACTGTATCGTTGTATCTCGCCCCGTGGGCAAAACTTGTCCACCGTCTTGCGACTTTCTTGGCAACGGCTGTTATGCCGAAGCGACCGAGAATCAGTATAAAAACGCTCGCACCGCAGCGTTTAATAATGTTATAACTGAGAAGGGTCGTATTCGTTCTATGATTCTTGATGCTATTAAGCGTGACAAGAGTATCCGATGGCACGAACGCGGAGATTGGTTCATTGATGGAGTATTGGACGAAGATTATGTTAATAATGTTTGTGCTGCTTGTGAATCTGTTATCGAGTCGGGCTATACTCTTCCCGATATGTGGTTTTACACTCATATTTATGATTCTAGATTGGCTGCTATGAACAAGTATATGGCAGTATATGCTAGTGTTCATAATGCTGAAGATATGATTGCTGCTAAACTTGCTGGCTTTACAAAGTTTGCATGGTGTGACAGCGACATGACTATTGCACCAAAGCGTCCACGTGGTAAAATCAAGAAAGCCGCATGGCAAACAGCACTCCCCAAACTTGTAGTGTTGCAGGGTGAACAGTTTATAACTTGCCCAGAGATTCGTAAAGGTCGTGATTTTGTAACTTGCACTGGTAATAAAAATAGTCGGGCTTGTAATATGTGTCCTACTGGTAAGAAGAATGTTCTATTCCCGTGTCATTGAGGTATACTATGCAGATTAATAGTTATCGTTATGTTACTCTTGAGGATTTTGTTGATACTCATGAGCTTGATTTGATGGATGTTGATGATATCCTGATGAACAGTAAGTATAGTTATGGTACTAATGATGATACTTTTGTAGGTTATGAAACTCTGTGCGACATGTGTAATACTAGACCATTATCTACTTATCGTGGTACAGACCTGATGGTATCTTTAGGGAGTTAGTAATGTTTGAGATTGTAAATGGCGGTAGTGA
>RFPJ01000172.1 GCA_009926145.1 Bacteroidota bacterium | reverse complement strand
TATTTAACCGTTTCAAAATTTAAAAGGCTATCAACTAATTTTGTACTAACATTGTTATCCGCCTCATTCATTTTTCGGCGAAACTGTAATCGCCACTGGGTAATCGCAAAGGTGATAAAAACATAAAGTCCGATCGTGATGACCGTCACTAGTGCATACTTCCAACCATAAATGTACGCTAAGATTCCAGCTACTAAAAATATTTCAATGACAGTTGGGATAACATTAAACAATACATAGGTGAGGAGAAAATCTACCCCTTTGGTTCCCCGGTCAATAAATTTACTGAGTGCTCCTGTTTGACGGGTTAAGTGAAATTGCAAGGATAGTGAGTGCAGATGCTTAAAGGTATTGAGGCTGAGCTGCGTGATTGCATGCTCAGAGACTTTGGAGAAAATGGCGTTTCGTAGTTCCCCAAAAGTCATAGCGGATATACGCGCTACGCCGTAAGCTACAATCAGCGCAACTGGGATGAGAATATATGGGTTAAGACCTTGGGTGACTTTCGTTAAAGAGTCTACCGCATAACCTAAAATAGGCGGTGTGCTAACACTTGCGATTTTAGCTAAAAGTAAGCAAATCACGGCAATAACGACTCGCGCTTTAAGCCCTCCGTATCCTTTTGGCCATAAATAAGGCGCTAAAAGATTGATTGTTCTGCGAAGTGTTGATTGTTGCATTACTTATTATATAGGCATTAATTTAGCTAATGAAAACCCCATAAATTAGAGGTTTCCTCTGTGGATAAATCAGTGGAAAAGTTAGACGCCTTTACGCTGCTTATCTTTGCCTGACTTAAAATCGTCTAAAGCTTGTTTATTATCTTTAGTGATTGGGTCATGCAAAGTGGGGCTTTCCCAGAATGCTGTGCCATCTAACCATTCATAACCATGTGTTTTAATTACGATCACATAAGTTTTATCAGAGTCTTTGGCTCGCTTGTAAGCCGCCTCGAGTTCTGATGTAGAGCTGACTGTTTCAGCATTAGCACCCATGCTTCGAGCATGGCTTTCAAAATCTACAAATTGTAAGTTAGTTGCGCGAGCAGCGCGCAGATTACAAATATACTCCTTACCTCCTTTGGCAAGTTGTAATCTGTTAATCACCATGTGGCCGCCGTTATCACAAACGACGATAATTAATTTTTGATCATAAAGCACAGAGCTATAAATATCGCTGTTACTTAAAAGATAGGAACCATCCCCTAAAAACACCACCACGTCTTGTTTTGGTTTGGCCATTTTAATTCCTAGTGCTCCAGAAATTTCATAGCCCATACAACTAAATCCCCACTCGGTTTCAAATGTATTAAGCTGTTTGGGTTTCCAAACTTGTACTACTTCTCCGACTAGTCCGCCGGCAGCCGTCACAACGATATCGCTCGGATCTGCATTTCGGTAAACAGCGCCGACAGCGTGTGCATAGGAAGGCAGTTCTTGGTTGGTGGGCCCACTTTGCTTTTCAATATAAGATTCCCACTTAGAACGCTCTTCAATAGATCGTTTGTACCATGGGTCAGGAGCTTTCCAATCTCCCAGTGCCTCAGATAATTGTTGAAGACCAATTAAAGCATCGCTCACCACCGGTGTTGCTAAATGCTTCGTGGTATCGAACCTTGCGGTATTGAGTGAAACTAATTTAAAGTTAGGGCTCTCAAAGTTAGCCCAGGAACCTGTTGTAAAATCAGCTAATTTAGTACCAATTGCTAGCGCTAAATCAGTTTCCTTGGAAAGGTTATTA
>RFPJ01000171.1 GCA_009926145.1 Bacteroidota bacterium | reverse complement strand
TGCCGAGGTTCCGCTCTTGATTCCAGAGGTTAATCCCGATCATATAGACCTGATTAGTAAACAAAATTTTAGCGTCGATGGTAAGGGATGGATTGTCACAAATCCCAATTGTGTGGCCGTTCCTCTATCGCTTGCACTTAAGCCACTTCATGACCGCTTTGGTTTGGAAAATCTTAGTGTCACCACCTTGCAGGCATTGTCTGGGGCTGGCTATCCAGGTGTTCCTAGCTTGGATATCATTGCCAATGTGGTGCCTTACATCTCAGGAGAAGAACCCAAAATAGCTCCTGAGACCCAAAAAATTCTAGGCCATTTAACCGATGGGGATATCCAGCGCCCCGAGTTTACGGTCGATGCTACCTGTACTCGAGTACACACTCTAAATGGTCATATGGCTGCGGTTAGTTGCCGGTTCAAAGAAAAACCCACTTCAATAGAACAAGTTCTTGAGACACTGAAAAATTTCCAAAACCCCATTGCTGATTTAGAACTTCCTTTTTCTCCAAAAGAACTCTTTCATATTCATGCCGAAGAGAACTACCCACAACCCAGGCTACATGCCGATCGGGATAAGGGAATGAGTTTCAACCCAGGCTACATGCCGATCGGGATAAGGGAATGAGTTTACATATTGGAAGATTGCGAGAAGGAGATTTCTTTCATCTCAATTTTGTCTGTATGGCTCATAATACCATTCGTGGCGCTGCAGGTGGGGCCATTCTAAATGCTGAATTACTAATGAAAAAAGGCTGGTTCTCCTAGCAAATTGATCTAGGATTCGGCTTCATCCAATTTTTTTAGTTTAAACTCCGACAACTCCAGATTCAGTTTGGAGACTAAATTGGCGGCATGTACGCGATGTTTCTTTTTAAATGAAAACATCCGCATGGTTAATTCTTTGCCCGGTATGGCCTCCAATGTTTTGCCACTATCGGCATATATAAAGAGTCTAGTCCGAAACCAACCCGTTTTAAACTCGGCATATGAAATGGCCTCTAGCGGAAGATGTACCGTTTTAATAGAAGACTGATAGGCTTCCACCAGTGCATCTTTGGTCTGATATTCGAGATACAAACCATCATTTTCGTAACGAATGATTCCCTCCACTTTCATAAAACCGCCGTGGACGCCATCAATAAAAAAGGGAATACTCTTCATATAGGTGTTTTTTTAGACATTTTTTCTGTCCGAAAAAAAATATAGCATTTTTTTGTAAGGAATCTCTACCCCAGTACTCTACTTAATATCCTAAACAAACATGTGTTAGGGTCTACTATTCATTAACACGTTATTTATTGTCCTATTTATCGGGTGTGGGAGCGCCCGGTATCTTTTCGCCGGTTCAAATGGTCAGAGAGAAAGGCCCTAGCTAGAGAGCATCCAACGTCGGGTACGGTTGGAAAACTCTCTATGTTGGGGTTCTTTTTTTGATCGGTTTGCTCATCAAATGTTTCCATCCTATCTCGCCTTAGTCATTTAGCTAACAACAACCTCATATTGATATTTATACCGTACATGAAAACTATTGTCATTCTGCTCTATATGATTATTCCCGTTTCTAACGTTGTTTGGGCTCAAGTTTTTGAAGATTGTTTTAGTGACTCTAGCTTCAGTGAGGGAGTGATTTGGTGGGGAGATCGCCAGCGGTTTCAACATGAAAAAAAAGAGGGGAATCATGTGATTCAGTCAAAAGGAAATGAGCGATCAGAACTTCGAATATGGTCTAAAATTTCATCGCAGGAGAACTGGGAAACATCCTCCAACGGCAGTA
>RFPJ01000018.1 GCA_009926145.1 Bacteroidota bacterium | reverse complement strand
GCGGAGCACAGTCGCTCACTGATTATGGTTCAAATAATTTGGGTCCAGAGATGGAAGTACGAGAATCAGAACAATTTCGATTTGAATATGATCCTAAGCATCCAGACGCAGATGAGAATGGTATGGTCGCCTATCCAGATGTTGACATGGTTAAAGAAATGGCAACGATGGTTAGTGCTAATAGACTATATGAAGCTAATCTGAGTGTAATTGAAGCAGCAAAACAAATGATGAAACGATCCATGGAGATTTAAGATGATACGACCTTTTGAACCAACCATATCAGCACCTAGTGTAGAGAGAAGTTCACTAAGAACGGCCATTCCCAACGAACAAAAGCTGCCAGATCTCTCAAAGGATGAACATAAGGTAATTAACCAGAATTTCGATTTTAAACAGCAATATGTGCAATACACCTCCCAGGGAGAACAAAAAACGCAAATACATGCTAAAGGGCGTGTGCTTGATCTACGAGGTTAATCGAGAATAACAATCAATGGTGAATTAATTCGAATTTTTAATTTTCTCAAAATGATACAAAACAGTCTTCCAATTCAGCAAATACAAGGGCTTTCGGAACTATCAAGTTCGGCACAAAAAAATCAGTCGTCATCGGAAAGTAATTTCAATGATATGCTCACCAATGCGTTAAGTGGGTTAGATGCAAGTTTGAAAAATTCTGAAGCACAGATGAATGCTTTTGTGGCGGGTGAAACCGACAATTTACATCAGGTCATGATTTCGATGCAGGAAGCTCATATCAATTTTCAGATGGTCACCGAGATTCGTAATAAAGCCATAGAGGCTTTCCAGGATTTGAGTCGTATGCAAATCTAATTCAACTATACAATTAAGCTAACTAACTACATTAACAATTAGGGTCAACAATGGGCAGTTTTTCACAGCAATTCGAACAATTTTTCGGTCCACTTAGCAATGCACAACGCGTAATGTTTGTGTTACTAATGGCTATCGTACTTTCAGTAGCGGGAGGGATATTTTACTGGTCTCAACAACAAGAAGAGGTATTACTATTTGGTGACTTGGGTACCCAAAGTGCTCAAGATATTATAGCTGCTTTGGATGAGCGAGGGATTACTTACAGCGTAGAAAATAACGGTAAAGCCATTTATGTTGAAAGTGATAAAGTACATCAGCTACGATTAGAATTAGCCTCCTATGGTGGTGCTGATACGGGAATTAAAGGGTATGAATTATTTGATTCCCAAACGTTAGGAATGACCGACTTCATGCAGGAAGTGAACCGAAAACGTGCATTAGAAGGAGAATTGGCACGATCAATTACGAGCCTAGATCAAGTTGAACAGGCTAGAATACATTTAGTGTTACCAGAACGATCTCCCTTTCAACAAGCTTCCACTCAGGCTACAGCTTCAGTAATTATTGGCTTACAACCAGGCAAGAAATTAACAACAGCCCAAATTGATGGAATTACAGCGCTCATAGCAGGAAGTGTGGATGGCTTAGATGCCAATAGTGTAGTTGTTTTAGATCAGGCGGGGAATCGACTTAGTTCAGATAGTTCTGCGGATGATAATTTTGCTTTTGGTGGTTCACAAATGCAGTTAAAACAAAATACAGAGGCCTATCTTACCAATCAGGGGCAAACCATGTTGGATCGTGTACTAGGTGCTGGTAACAGTATTCTCCGCGTTTCGGTAGAACATGATTTTGAGCGAATAATGAGAGAGTCCGATATCATAGATCCGGATAGTAGAACGATTATATCGGAGCAAAAAAGCACTCAATCTAATTCTAATGAAGAACGTACACCGATTAATTCAACGGACTATACTCCTGTTGAATTAATGAACGAAACTCTTATCACGGGTACCAATACAAATGAGAGTAGCAATCAAACCAGAAATTATGAGGTCAATCGTACTCGGGAGGTTTACGAAAAAAATCAGGGTGAAATAAAAAGAATCACGGCCTCTATTTTATTAAACTACAAGACGGTTCAGGTCACCGATGAGGAAGGTAATACAACAATGACCACCGAACCCTACTCTAACGAAGAGATTGAAAACTTTACTAGAGTCGTACAACTAGCCCTTGGAATGAGTGATCAACGGGGCGATAACCTCACCATTTCTCAGACCGAGTTCTTCGAGCATCCCTTTGCTCAGCAGGCAGGTTATTTGCAAGAACAACCCCGTTCTCTCGACACCATACTAAGATGGGTTATGATTGTATTGACCTTTGGATTGGTTGTTTTCCTAATAAATAGAGTTCGAAAAAACGTGTCGACAGGATCGTTTTTACAAGAACCTGCCATGGCTACCACTAGTAACTATCGATATGATTCAAATGAATTAGGCGGAATGCCTAGTGCCAAATCACTTCCCGCACAAGATCAAAGTTTATCGCCCACATTAAGTGATTTAGCCGATGAATCCTTAAACAGTTCAGAGAATAAAGCGTTATTAAAAAAGAAAGATGATGTCAAGGATTTCTTTGAACTAAAACCCATGCAGGCAGCCGATATCGTACGCATTATGTTCGATACCAGTTTAATTAGCAAGCTCTAAATTCGCATACCTAAACTATGAAAGATATTTCGCGTTTATCAGGCATTGAAAAAGCAGCCATTTTGATTATGAGTGTAGGCTTAAAATCAAGTGAAATGATGCTTAAAACCATGAAAACCAAAGAAATTGAAAAAATCACCATGGAAGTGGCGCGCATGGGTCCCGTGGAACCATCGATAGTAGATGCCGTGATTAAAGAGTACCACCAATTGATGAATACTCAGCGGAATATGGTTAATGGGGGGGTAGATCAAGCCGAGGAGATATTACGATCTCTGGGAGAAAGTCCTGATGCTGAAAAAATTGCGAAGCGTATACGTACGACCAGTGTAAGTACGGTATTTGATGAGTTTCAAGAAGTCAAAGTATCCCACATTGCAAACTTTCTCCGCAATGAACATCCTCAGGTAATCGCTCTTATCTTTTCTCAATTACGGGTCGAAAAATCCGCTGAGCTGCTCACTCATTTAGACGAGGAATTACAGTCGGAAGTGATGCATCGACTCGCAGTTATGGACGAAATATCACCCGATGTAATTGCCGAGGTTGAAGATGTAATAAAAGATAATTTTGGTGGTATGAGTACGCAAGGAGAGGGGGCCAGAACAGGCACTTCTATCGTAGCACAGATTTTAAACGGTGCCGATGCTGCTGTTGAGAAAAATGTCTTGGATACCATAACCAAGAGGGATGAGGTTATGGCCAATCAAATTAAAGAACAGATGTTCTTATTCGAAGATATTCTCTTGCTTGATGATCGAACAATGCAAACCATAAACCTAGAGCTTGATAAAAATGATTTAGTTGTCGGGTTGAAGGGGTCCTCGAAAGATTTAATGGACAAATTCTTTTCCAATATGTCTGGAAGAGCGGCTGAAATGTTACAAGAGGATATGGATGCACTAGGTCCAATTCCATTAACCGATGTGAAGGAGTCACAGCAAAAGATTATCAAGAAAATTAAAGAGATGGATGAAGATGGAAAAATTAGCATTCGTATTCTAAATGAGGACGAGCTAGTACAATGATTCCAAACAGTCGCAAACTATATCCTGATTCTTCAAAAATAGACTCTAGCTCAGGAGTACAATTGTTGAACTATGAACAGATCTTCGAACAAACTATTAATGAGGAGGACTTCCGGTTATTACGATCCGATGAACGGGTGATTGCTTTGCTAAAGCATGAACGAGTAGAGTGGGAGAAAGAGAAAGATCGTGAGGTAAATGATGCTTTTAACAAGGGTTATGAGCAGGCAAAAAAGGAGTCCTTTGCTCAATTTTCTGTGGCTCATGATCAGACAAAGAAGCATTATAGCCTACTCATCAAGCGAATGGGAAAATTTTGGCTAGAACAAAAAGAGGAGTTAATGCAAACTCTTCTATTTACAGGCTATGAAATTGCTCGCAACATCATTGGTGAAGTAACTATTCCTGAAGAGTTTGTTGTGGCACAGAAGAAAAAAATATTAGAACTACTTCATCGGGTTGAAGAGCAGGCTAAGCCCGTACTTACTGTATCTGAAAATGATTATGAAGACATTATTGAATTAATAGGTAATTCTGGTTTACCTATTTCAGTATCCGTTCAACCCGAATTAACTCTCTCTGAAGGGGAATTTATATTAGATACAGACCATGAAAAATGGGTAGGTGTTCGTCACAACATTGTCAATTATTTTCAGCGGGATTTAGAGGATACAAGGTTATGAATTCAACCCTAAATCAGAATTTCGAATCGTATCGCGAAGAGTATTTTCGCAATAGACCTATGCCGCTTGATTCAGTGGTGAAAACTGGTAAGCTCACTTCAATGATGGGTAATATTCTAGAATGCACAGGCTTGAGTGGTAGTATGGGGGAATTATTTGGAATCTCTGTTGCAAAAAATTCAATTGTACTTGCAGAAGTAGTGGGTATTAAAGAGGGTAAAACACTGTTAATGCCCTTTAGTAAAACGATTGGTTTAAAGGCAGGTTGTGAGGTCTTTCCAATGGGTTCCTCTTCTCAAATACCAGTAGGTGAAGATTTATTGGGGAGAGTATTAGATGCTAACGGGAAGCCCATAGATGATAAGGGCAAGTTACACAGTATCGCACGGCAGGATATTTACTCTGCACCTCCATCTCCTATGGAAAGGGCACCTATTACCGAGGTTTTGCACACAGGTGTACGTTCTATCGACGCATTCACAACTATTGGAGAAGGGCAGAGAATTGGCCTTTTTGCAGGTTCAGGGGTTGGAAAAAGTGTTTTATTGGGCATGATTGCTAAAAATTCATCGGCCGATGTTAATGTGATAGCACTGGTGGGTGAACGAGGTAGAGAAGTTCAGGAATTCATTTCGGATACCCTAGGAGAGGAGGGAATGAGTCGTTCAGTGATCGTTGCATCTACTTCGGATACAGCGGCTATGAGTAGAATTAAGGCAGCCTTTACCGCAACAGCGATTGCAGAATATTATAGGGATCAGGGATTAAAAGTGATGTTGATGATGGATTCCGTAACTAGGGTTGCTATGGCTCAGAGAGAGATTGGACTAGCAGCTGGGGAACCTCCGACTACCAAGGGATATACCCCTAGTGTTTTTTCCTTACTACCCTCATTACTCGAACGGCCAGGAAATACAAAAAAGGGAAGTATAACCGCTATATATACCGTACTTGTTGATAGCGATGATATGAATGAGCCAATAGCAGATGCGGTACGTTCCATTCTCGATGGTCACATCGTGTTATCTAGAAAGCTAGCCCATAAAAACCACTATCCGGCTATAGATGTTTTGGAAAGTATTTCCAGAGTAATGGCAAAAATTGTAACTCCAGAACAACGAGCGATTATGATGAGAGCTAAAGAATTGCTCGCAATCTATAAAGAAGCCGAGGATTTGATCAATATTGGGGCCTATGTGGCAGGATCAAACAAGAAAATTGATACTTCCATCGCAAAGATTGATGAATTGGAATCATTTTTGATACAGGATATGCATGAGGGTTACAAAACCGATGAGTTTTGGCAAGATTTGGAAAAAATAGTTAACAATTAGGGAAATCCATGAAATTCAAATTCAAACTTGAATCGTTACATAAGTATAAAAAGCAGCTTGTTGATGTGGAGCGTCAAAAGTTTGCTAGCTTGTTAAAACGAATTGGTGAAATCAATCATGAGATTGAAGCTTTAGATGTAGAAATAGATATGCAGCTACAAGAGCATAGCGGGGTAACAATTCATGGAGTTCAAGAGTTAAAACAAAAAGAATCATATCTACGGGCGCGGCACCTTAGAAGAAGTGAATTAGACCAGGAAAAAAAGAGTCTTGAGCAACAGATAATGGAGCAAAAAATGAAGCTTCAACAAGCTCATAAAGACAGTGAAATGATGGAAAAAAGCAGAGAAAAGGCCTCCACATTGTTTCAAGAAAATCTTCAAAAAAACACAGAAAAATTTTTGAATGAACAATCCATTCAGAGATTTCAACGAGTTTAAAATCAAGTGATATGAGTTCAGCTAAGAAAAATACGGTGCTCTTTTTATTGGTTCTATTGGTTCCGCCATTGGTAATGATTCCAGCCATGTTCTTTCTATATCCATACATTGAATCCGAAAAATATAAGACTGTGGTGGAACAAGTAGCTTCTCAATGGGGTAATGTTGAAACAGAGGATGAAAGCTCTCCACTAGATAGACTACGTAGAGACAAACAAGCAGAGAATAAAAGTTTAAGTGAGACGACAGAGGCATATAAACGAATTCAACAAGAACTGCAGAGTTTGCAGCGCCAATTCGATTTGAAGGAACAAGAGCTGTCTCAGGTTAAAGATTCCTTGAACGGTATGATAACAGGTTTAGAGGCAACGGTGGAAGAACTTGAAAATAAATCGAGTCTAAACACAGTAAATAATGTGGGTGTAGGTAATGTATTTGCAGACAGAGCAAAAAGTTTATTCAACTTAGAAGATGAAGAATTGGCGCCCATTCTGATGCAAATGAATGATGACTTATTACTAGAGCTCTATGATGTAGCATCAACCATGCAACGGCAGAAATTATTACGCTGTCTTACTTCAGAGAAGGCCGCAAAAATTGTCACACTAGCCCTATGAGACTGATCGATACTTTAGCAGGGGTAAAAATGGATCTAGAATCCAAGAAGGGGGCTAGTATTTCCAGTGTAATTGGTGGCGCGATTACTCAAGCTTCACCATTTGGAACTGCGGGCGACAAAGCCACCCAAAATGCGTTAAAAAATCTTGGGTCGATAGATTCAAAAGACAATCAAAAAGGGAGTTTTAAGGCAATTCTACATGCTTTAGACGCCAGTACAAATGAGATTGACAAGGTAAGGGCGTCTCAACTAAATAAAGGTTTTAAAGGAACCATCGCATCTGATGATGGGATAAAAAATGATTTAGAGCACCCTACTTTAGAGACTAATGTTAATGTAGAGTCTGATGTTAATTCTGATGAAAAATCAGGCTTTATCGCTACCCCTCAAGTTCCATTAACACGGGATAATAACATAGCAGGTAACGAAGTAGGCAAGAGTATCCAGGAGCCAATTGAAGGACTGATGAAGGCACCCCTTGAAGGAAATTCTCAAGAGATTCTGAAAGAAATGATGAAGGCGGCCCTTCCATCTGAAGGAAAAGTTGCACCTAAGATGGAGGTAGTTGCACCTAATGGAGTAGCTACGAATTCGGCTGGTATCATAGCTGAAAAAGCTATAGTTGGTCAAGAAACTACTGCTATTAATTCGACAGCGGCTATAAGTACTCCAGATGGAGTTCCTGACACTAAGCAGATGGTTAACACCTTTATCCAAGCCAGTAACCGCAAAGCATGTATTGTCTGATCAAAATGCTTCAGTGAAAGCACCCCTTGAAGGAAATGTAAAGATGCCTATGGAAGGATTGATGAAGGCACCGGTTGAAGGAAATGTAAAAGTGCCTATGGGAGGTATGATTCATGCACCCCTTCCATCTGAAGGAAAAGTTGCTGGAGGTTGTTGCACCTAATGGAGTAGCTACGAATTCGGCTGGTATCATAGCTGAAAAAGCTATAGTTGGTCAAGAAACTACTGCTATTAATACTACTAATACTAATACTAATACGACAGCGGCTAAAAGTACTCCAGATGAAGTTCCTGACACTAAGCAGATGGTTACACCTTTATCCAAGCCAGTAACCGCAAAGCATGTATTGTCTGATCAAAATGCTTCAGTGAAACTTCCGGTTGAAGCAGAAGTCAAGCCAGAAAATTCCCAGTCAGTAGAACGTGAAAGGGAAATGAATTCGGTTCTTGAGACCGTGAAAAGGCTTTCAAAGATTACTGAACCATTACAAATGAATGCAGAAGTTCAAAGGCTTAGTACAGGGAAAGTTGACAACATGTCTCTTGTATTCAATCCAAAAAGGACCCTCAATTACGATTTTAAAAAACTAGATTCTAGTCTCGATTTTGATATTTCAATAGATGAAGTCGCCACTCAACATTTGACAAGCGTACACAAAGTAAACGAATTAGTTAATACACCAGAGTTGCGGAGAAGCTCTGGACCTATGTTCTTACAACAAATACAAAAAATTGTTGAACAGAAAGAATTAAACCAAGGCATTTGGTCAAAACATTCATTTGCGCTAGAAGACGGGCAACAGGTTCAACTTTCAACCCGAAAGGTGAATGGTCAATTACATATCAAAGTATTGGCTGCACAAAGTGAATTACAACGAATATTAGTTCAGCAGAGTGCACCCATCAAGGAATTATTGCAAGAAGAATACAACATCGATGTGTCCTTTGAATTTGGAGAACAGTCCTCTTTTTCAGGAGAGGGATCTCCTGGCTATGATGAGGATATTGCACCGATGACTTCTCCATCATACCGATTAAATAATCTAAATGAGGATATAGAAATAGCTACAGATTCTGTACAAGAAAGGAAAACATTGGGCTTTAACAATAATGAATGGAGGGTTTAAGATGAATGTAAATGCCATATCATCACCGATGAATAGTACCGCAGCAGCTGCGGCAACTGCGCCAAAATCCAATATGGGTAAGCAGGAATTTTTGCAATTATTGGTTGCTCAAATGAAGAATCAGGATCCCATTAATCCTATGGATGGTACTCAGTTTGCGAGTCAGTTAGCTCAATTTAACTCAGTTGAGCAACTCATAAATGTGAATGATGGGTTAAGTGAATTACAGGAAAGCCAACAGATTATGAGCATGGGTCTAACCAACTCATTAGCAGCAGCACTTACAGGTAAAGAAGTAAAAGCACTTTCAGATAAAGTTGAATTAAACGAGTCTGGGTCTGTTAATTTTGACTATAAGATAGCCCAGGCAGCCGAAGAAGTAGAAGTTGTAATTCGATCAGAAAATGGCTCAGAAGTGTACAGAGAAACAATAAAGAATAAATCGGCTGGCGAACACTCATTTGAATGGGATGGAAAGAATAGTGCTGGAAATCCAATGAATGAAGGAGTCTATTCGGTTGAAGTGATTCCTAAAAATGGAGATCGTGCTGGTACAGCCCTAACATTTGTTCATGGAGTAGCTGATAGGGTGCAATTTAGTTCAGATGGTGTTTATCTAATGATCGGGGAACTATCGATAGCTATAGGAAATATTGAAGAAGTGGGCCGTCTGAAAGAAAATTAAAATGATGTAGAGAAAACAGACGTTAAAAGTCTGTTGATTAGGGTTTACTATACAGTAAAATAATAAATAACAATACAATAGAAGGTTAATCCTTCGCAAAAAGGAGAACACAATGGCGTTAGTAAAATCATTAAATGCAGGGGTAAGTGGACTCAATGCATTTCAAACGAAGATGGATGTTATTGGTAATAATATTGCCAATGTTGAGACCATCGGATTTAAATCATCTAATATTTCATTTTCTGAAATGATGAATAAAAATTACTCGAGTAATGGGGGAAACCCTAGCTCTCCTCAACAAACCAATCAGGTTGGTCTTGGAGTTCGAGTTGGAAGTATTACACGAGATTTCTCACAAGGGTCACTTCAAGCAACAGGTAAAGGTACCGATTTGGCTTTGCAAGGGGATGGCTTTTTTGTAGTTAAAAGTGGTAACGAAAATCTATATACGCGGGCTGGTAACTTTGTATTTAACAAAGATGGTAACCTAGTGGATGGTGATGGTCGAAAGGTTCAGGGTTACCAAGCAGATAGCAGTGGTAATGTACTTGGTGGAAGTAAGCTAAATGATATACAAATCAATTATGATGATGTAATTCCTCCAAAGCAGACTGAAAATGTATACTTAGCAGGTAACTTAG
This sequence comes from Bacteroidota bacterium, assembly GCA_009926145.1. Taxonomy (GTDB): domain Bacteria; phylum Bacteroidota; class Rhodothermia; order Balneolales; family Balneolaceae; genus UBA1275. The sequence goes on along the minus strand of RFPJ01000018.1, from coordinate 5,841 downwards.
ATGCCTCATCAAGCACATATCGAAGTTTGCAAGCACAGAATGCTTTGAAGGTAGGAAATACCTCCGCATCTATGAATACAGACTTAAATGATTTGGATCAAACTAATACGGATTTAGTACCAGGATCAGAAATCCAATTTGATCTTCAGCTTCAGGATGGTACATCTCAAACCATCACCTATACGTATGCGGCAGGTGATACTATGGGTGATATGATTAACTACTTTAATAATAACGTTACTAACAATGAAGCTAGTTTGAGTATAGTTGACGGAATGTTACATCTGAGATCCCAAGTGATGGGCAACTCTCAACTTGCCATTAATAATATCAGTGTTAATGGGGTAGGTGATATAAATTTCCCATCTTTTTCACTTTCTGAAGAAGGTGAGGTGGTGTCTCAAAGTATAAGCTCTACGATTTATGATGATTTAGGTAATGCCCACTCATTGGTGTTAACCTTTACCCAAGTTGATGAAAATGAGTGGAGCTATGAAGCTAGTTTCTTAGATGGTGAAAACATCACTTCTGGACAGTCAGGAACTGTTCAATTCGACGAAAAGGGAGAGCTCATTACCTCTGATAGTTTTGCTATTACTTTTAACCCTGGAATGGGAGCCGGAGAAACGACCAGTAAAATAAATTTAGGTAATACCGAAGAAGGAGCATTTTTCACGCAATTTTCAGGTGATCATACAGTGAGTAGTATTTCACAAGATGGTTATGCCCAAGGACGCTTACTAGATGTTAATATCTCTTCTGACGGTCAAATCCAAGGTAGTTATGATAATGGAAACATTAAAACCTTAGCATTTTTAGCCTTGGGTAATGTACGAAACAACAATGGTCTTGAGATGGTAGGCGGTGGACTTTACCGAGCTGGTTTATCGGCTGGGGATGTTGCTATTTCCTCTGCAGATCAAATGAGTAATACCAGTATAAGTACCGGTTTCTTGGAAGGATCAAACGTAGATTTGGCAAAAGAGTTTACTGAAATGATAACTTCGCAACGTGCCTACCAGTCGAACGCTAGAGTTATCACTACTTCAGATGAGATGCTCAATGAAGCTGTAAACTTGAAACGATAAGAATAATAAACAAACTACTCAGTTCCAGAGTGTAGTTAGATCATAGAAGTAGATGTATCACCTTGTCCTGATTTGGGCAAGGTGTTTTTTTATAAAGAAAATTGGAATTCTCATTTAACTATTGGGATTAGCAGACGATAAATACCTAATGAAAAGGGTAAATCAGAAACACAAAAAGGTTAGCAATGCTCGATAAGAATTCTATGATAGGATTTGTATTAGGCTTTGGATTGGTCCTAGGATCCATCTTTGTGGAAGGTAATTTAATGCTTTTTGCTAGTTTTTCATCTCTATTGATTGTGGCTGGAGGTATTTTTTCTGCAACATTGATCAATTATAGCATGAAGAACATCAAAATAAGTTTCGAAAAAACTTTGAAGCTTATGAAGATTACCAATGTAGATCTGAGAACCGATATGGAAGTTCTTAGTCTATTTGCAAGACGGGTGAGAACAAAAGGACTATTGGTACTCGATGATGATATTCAACATTTGGAGGACGAATATCTCAAGAATGGTTTACAATTAGCCATCGATGGCTTTAAAGTGGAGATTTTAGAGCGAATTCTAACAGATGAAATTTCTTCACAGGATAAACAGGCAGAAATTTCTATGAATGTACTTAACTCCATGTCTGGGTATGCTCCAGCATTTGGAATGATTGGGACCGTTATAGGTATGGTTTTGATGTTGCAAAATATTTCAGATCCTCAGGCATTGGGAGCAGGTTTATCAGTTGCACTTTTGACCACACTGTACGGGAGTATTTTTTCTAACATGGTTTTTACCCCTTTAGCGGGAAAATTAGAATTTTTGAATGAGCTAGACATCAATAGAAAACAGCTTTTTAAAGTAGCCATCTTGTCTATGGCTGAAAAAGAGAATCCTCGGATTATGGAAAAGAAGATGTTGGTATTTATAGAGCCAAAAGACCGTGCCGATTATTTAAAACATCATGAAGAGCTAAAGATTATCAAACAAAGAGATGAGAAATTTTATGAACTCTGGAAAGATCAACAAACTCAAGAATGGGAAAACCTAAAAAAGATACTGGAACCTGGCTAATGACTTATGCGGATCTAGTAACCGCATTAATGGCTTTTTTTGTTTTGTTATATACGCTAACCCCAGGGGTGGAGGAAAGAGCCTTCAACTCTTTTATAGAGTATTTCCAAAAGCATACAGGGTTGTTGGATATGAACAATCAATCACCACAATCCTCAAGCAACGTAACAAGACCAGAGCAGATTCAGGAATATATGGAAGAACAGGCAAGCCAGTGGCAAGCACTAACCGATTATTTGAAAGAGGAACAAATTGAGGATGAGGTTGAAATAAGCATGACTTCGGATGGAATTTTAATCACCCTAAGTGACTCCCTTACTTTTGAGAGTGGTTCTTCGGCCTTACTTCCAAAGGCAAAAGAAATTTTAGGTTTGGTGGGTAAAACCATCAGTCAACCAATTGCTGAAGTGGAAGTTCAAGGCCATACCGACAACATACCTATCAACAGAAATTCTAAATACGAGTCTAATTGGTATCTAGGTGCGGCCAGAGCCGTATCCGTGGTTCAGTATCTTCAGTCAAAAGCCAATATTGAACCCGATCAATTTAAAGCATCAAGTTTTGGAGAATATAGACCCATGGCTACTAACTTAACCGTAGAGGGGAGACGAACTAACCGGAGGGTTGAAATCTACTTAAGGAAAAACAATGTGTTATCAGAAATGATACGAGAAGAAATATTTAACCAAATTAATTACAACTAACTTGGAATACCCATGGATGAAATTGAAAACGAATTAACAAATGAAGAATCGGAAGAAGTAGTAGAAAAGAAGTCGGGTAGTTCTAAATTTTCTGCTATCGGAAAATATTTCCTTCTTTTAGTAATCATAGTAGGGCAGGGTGTAGGAGCATATTTTCTAATTGATATGTTCTATCCTAAGGTATATGCACGTATGAATTCTGAGCCTCCAAAAGAACAAGTATTTGGAATGTATGATCTTGGATCCTTAGTTGTGAACCCTGCAAATACGAATGGTAAACGTATTTTAATGGTAGAAATCAGCCTAGAACTCAATAAAGAAGGGCTTTATCCAGTCATTGAAGGTCTTGAGCCAAAGATAAAACAGCAGATAAATGATTACCTCTCGGCAATGACAACCGAACAATTGATTAATGTTTTTGATAGGGACGTTATAAGAGGTAATCTTAAAGAAATGGTAAATTCAGTAGTTGGTGAAAATTCGGTACGAGATTTGTACTTCGTCAGGTATATAATGCAGTAAGCAGTCCTCTTAAGACTGCAATTAGGGTTTAACATAATGTATACCAATGAGTACCGTCCAAGAAGCTTTTGAACGACGTAACACGTCAAGTCATGAAGTACGTAATTATGACTTTAGACAGCCTAAAGTTGTCTTTAGTAAAGATATCATTCGGGTATTGAATGAAATACACGAAGGGCTTACTCGTAACTTGGGTCGTTTTGTGAGCTCTGAGACAAGGGTTAAAGCTGAAATCACATCTATAGAAATTAAAGAGTTTTCAAGTGCCCAATACTTGGAGAGTTTAAATGAACCTCAGGTATTGTATCAAAATTATATTAATGATGTGGATGGTAATCTTATTATTCAGTTACCTTCGGATTTTTGTATGAACTATATAGAGCGTCAGAGTGGTGGTACAGGACGCATACAAATTCCTCCTAGGCCGCTGACTATGATTGAAGAAAAGATCATGTCTCGATTTGTAACGGGTTTGAAATACCAATTACTGAACGCCTGGCAACCCTTTATGGAGTTTACTATTGAGAGAAGCGTATACGAGAGTAAACCTGAACTATTGACCCTTAATCCAAACGATACACTGGTTATTATTAATTTTGAAATTAGTTTAGGTGAAAAACTTGAAAATATAGTCCTTGCTTATACTTCATCTCTTTTAAAGGGAATTTTAGGTGATAGTATCAATCAAAAAGGTGAGTTTAACTCTAGAATTCAAGATTTAAGTCCAGAAGTAAAAGAGGGCTACCATCAGACCTTGTTACATACCCCCATAACTTTAAAGGTATTACTAGGGACTACCCGAATGAAGCTATGTGATTTGTTGCATTTGGTAGATGGAGACACCATTTCTCTTCGTCAGAAGAAACATTCACCCTTACAAATAATGACTCAAAATAAAGTAAAAATGAAGGGTTTTCCGGGGCAAAAAGATGGTTTTAGAGCGATTAAAATCGTGGATATCGCTCAAAAAATTGAAGAACAAGAAATTGTATAACAAATAGGAGATAGCAGAATGAGTACTGAGAATCAAGCAACCGACGAAGCTGTGGCGGAAAAAGTTGAATTCGATCAATTTTCCGATGCAAGCGGTGTAGCCTTATCCGATCCGATGGATCCTAAGATGGATATCCTGAAAGATATTGAGGTTGATGTATCCGTTGAATTAGGACGTATTAGTATGCCGATAGGACAGGTTCTAAAATTAGTAAAAGGATCGATTATTGAACTGGAAAACCTAGCAGGAGAGCCGATTGATATTTTAGTGAATGGGCTTAAAATCGCTCAAGGGGAAGTGGTTGTGATAGATGAACATTTTGGTGTTCGAATTACCAAAATGATTACTACGAAGGCCATAATGTCTGCCGTTAGCTAACATTTGAGGTATCCTGGTGAATTTAAATTTTAATACCAAAGAAAAGCCTAATAACAAAATACTCAAATATATATCCATATTTGGACTAGTACTCATGGTAATATGGTTATATGTAGTTTTGCAACTAGATATACCAACTAGTTCATCGTCTTCTTCTGGTCAAAGTGGGTCGAATAGTCCAGGTATTTGGATTACTTTTCTAGCATTGGTGGGAGCATCAGTTTGGTTGTACTTTCGAGGGAATTCATCAAAAGATCTAGCAAAAAGTAATATCTCAAAACATCCATGGATAAAGACATTAGATGTTCATCGCTTAAATGATTCCGTACAACTACAATTACTTGAATTTAATGGTGAACTACTATTAATGAGTGTAAGTCAATCTAATGCCGAGTTGCTAAAAAGCATTGATAAACAGGATTGGGAGGGCGATGAGTTAATTCCTAGAGCCCAATCAAAAAGAGAATCTTTTGGAGAATTAATTCAAGATTATGTAAAAAAACCTCAAAATTGATACGAGGATATTGCGTTTAGATGCTCTGCTATATCTAAGCATGGTAGAGTGGTCCAAGGTTTATAAAATAGAATAAAGGGTCTAACAACATGATAAAAGCAGTTAAAATTGGCTTTCTGAGCATCATTCTATGGAGTGGATTTGTGGAGGTCAGTAGTGACTTATATGCTCAAGTACCACCGGTCAGCATACAAGTAGGCGGTAATGATTCTGATGAGGGAACCTTATCATTAGCCCTTCAAGCCTTATTAATTGTGACCGTATTATCCTTTGGGACGGCTTTGATCACAATGATGACAAGCTTTACCCGGATTGTAGTTGTTTTTTTCTTTTTAAGGATGGGGCTGGGAACCCAACAATCGCCCCCTAATCAGGTGCTTATAGGTATTGCTCTCTTTCTGACTATTTTCATTATGAAACCTACTTTTGATCAAATTAATGAACAGGCATTCCAACCGTATCAGAATGAAGATGTTACCCAAATGGAGGCATTAGCTCTGGCAGCAGGACCTCTAAAAGAATTTATGGTTGCCCAGACCAGTGAAGATGATTTACTCTATTTTATGGATATGGCAGG
>RFPJ01000170.1 GCA_009926145.1 Bacteroidota bacterium | reverse complement strand
GAACGTCTTTCAGTTGAAAAAAACGCCTTCATTCGCCCATCCCCCACTGGGAAAACGCTAGGAGGCGTGACGCATACCACCCAATCGGCCATTGCCCTATGCGAATGGGCGGGCTACTCAGTAGTTCTCATCGAAACCGTAGGAGTTGGTCAGAATGAGGGTGCTGTAGCAAATATGGTGGACTGTTTTGTTTTACTCAATCAACCTGGTAGTGGTGATGAACTTCAGGGTATAAAGAAGGGAATTCTGGAATATGCCGATATTTTATTGGTCAACAAACACGATGGAAAAACCAAGGAATTGGCCGAACACACCCTAGCTCATTTACAATCAGCTTCACACCTATATAGGCATGAACTAAAGGATTATTCGGTACCATGCATCTTAATTAGCGCTTTCGAGTCTATGGGTATTGAAGAGAGTTGGAATCAAATCCTTGGGTTTATCGATCATTCAAAAAAATTAGGTTTTTGGGAAAAACGCAGAAATGAGCAAATCATTCGATGGTTTAAACAGTTAGCTGAACATTATTGGGTTCATCAACTTTGGCAAGATCCAAACAACATAGCTAAGCTCGCCTCGCTCGAAAATAAGCTACGATCGGAAAAAATAAATGTAATTGAAGCGGTGGATTCTTTTTTACCTCCTTGGTCGTAAGCCATAATAAATCCTTGAAAATAAGGCGTTAACACCATAGGATAGTACTAGGAATTGTAGTGTAAATTATTTTTGTAAAATATTGTCTGATGTTAGCAAAAAAGCGCTTACAGTAGTATATTTCTTATAACCAAATATGCCAACATCTTCCTCACATATCACCCATCCAGACTTACTGGGCTCTGACGAAAAACTACTAAGGGATTCTGCTAAAGATTTTGCTCGACAGGTCATTGCTCCAAAGGTTGCTCAAATGGATTCGAATGCTCAACTAGATGAGCATATCCTTCAAGATTTATTTGAAATGGGTTTTATGGGTATAGATATACCTGCTGAATATGGAGGAGCGGGCGGTAATTTTATGATGTCCATCTTGGCCATTGAACAGATCTCTCAGGTGGACCCTGCTGTTGGAGTGGTAGTAGATGTGCAAAACACCTTGGTAAATGACGCCATTCACAGCTATGGTACGGAAGAGCAGAAGAATTACTATCTACCCCAGTTATGTGCTAACAGTATAGGCGCCTATGCACTCTCAGAAGCTCAGGCGGGAAGTGATGCCTTTGCACTTAGCACAACGGCTCAAGAGTTTGATGATCATTTCGTATTGAACGGCTCTAAGCTTTGGATAACAAATGCTTTAGAAGCTACTTATTTTATTGTGTTTGCCAATGCTGAACCAACAGAAGGCTACAAGGGCATTACGGCTTTTATAGTAGAACGAGATAATCCAGGTCTAAGCATTGGAAAAAAAGAAAACAAATTAGGAATTCGAGCAAGCTCCACCTGTGAAATTCATTTGGAAGACTGTATAATCCCAAAAGATGCTTTGTTGGGAGCTATTGGACAAGGGTATCAGATAGCTATTAACACATTAAATGTAGGTCGTATAGGAATTGGTGCTCAAATGGTAGGCTTAGCTCAAGGAGCTTTTGATGCTACACTAGCTTACATTGAAGAGCGAAAACAATTTGGACGAGCCATTAGTGATTTTCAAGCCGTGCGGTTCGAGCTTGCGCGTATGGCTACAGAAATAGAAACAGCTCGATTGTTGGTCTATTCCGCTGCCAACCTAAAATCACATAACAAACCATTTTTAAAACAGGCCGCAATGGCCAAATTCCATTCCTCTGAGGTAGCTGAGAGAGTTAGCTCAAAAGCTATCG
>RFPJ01000169.1 GCA_009926145.1 Bacteroidota bacterium | reverse complement strand
AGGCTCGCAGGCGGGATATAAAGAACCTTTCTACCTACCCATTGTTCACGATGAAAATACCGGGGTTCCTGATCCATTAGAAGATATTGATGATATGTTTGAAACCGCCGCAAAAGTAGTGATTTTACATCAACAGGGATCGGTTTCCTTGCTTCAGAGGAAACTTAAAATCGGATATAATCGAGCCGGAAGAATCATCGATCAATTATTTAATGCAGGAATAGTGGGCCCCTATCAAGGAAGTACAGCTCGAGACGTTTTGGTTGAAACGGAGGAAGAACTTCAAGAGATAATGGACGGCCTTAATGACTTGTAAATCCCACCTTAGGTTTAGAATGGCCGGGTACTCGTTTAGAGCCTTTAGCCTATTTATTTTTGTATTGAGTGTGGTACAGCCTGCCATCCTAGCACAAGAGAATTACTTAGAGGGTGTTCAGCAAAAAATTAAAGAAGGGAACGTCTTTGTCGCTAGTTTTGACCATCAATTTACCGATGGGTATACCAAAGAGCAGTCAGGTAGTTCGGGTCGAGTTTGGCTTAGTTGGGGACAGTATCGAATAGAGACAGAGGGTCAGATTATTGTTGTTGATGGGAAGACGTCCAAAGTTCTGGATACCAATAGAAATCGAGTCATTATAAGCGAATATGATTCAGAGTTTGATGACTTCGCACCCTCTAAAATTCTAGGTGGATTGGGTGAGGAGTACCGCGTTGAATCCATTAAAAGACGGGCTCAAAGAGAAGAATTCATTCTCATGAGTAATGATTCATTTAGCGCTTTTGAAACGATTGAAATTACGATCGATAAAGAGTTGTTTCCAAGAGAAGTTAAGGCGTTGGATATGGGTGCTAATCTAATTGAAATGAAATTTTCTTCGGCCAATTATCAGATCTTAGATGACCATTTTTTTCAGCTTCAGATTCCAAAAGGAGCCGAAGTAATAGACATGAGATATGAATAAGTACCTAAAATATGGCCTGAGTACGATTTTCGCTGGAGTGTTGCTTTGGTTGTCATTTTCTAGTGTTTCGTTTTCTGAACTTAAGGCCGCTACGCAGGATATGCGGTGGAGTTGGCTCTTTCCCTTTACTCTTATCTTAATTTTTTCTCATTATATCCGAGCCGAACGTTGGCGTTTATTGTTAAAAGACACTGCCAACCAGCCTTTGCGATCTACCTTGTTCGCCGGTGTTATGTTTGGCTATCTCATTAACATACCCTTTCCAAGACTTGGAGAAATTTCTCGTCCGATGTACGTAGCGAAGCAAATTGAGGAAAGTAACTCAAAAATGATTGGAACCATTGTACTCGAACGCCTAATCGACGTGGTAAGTATGCTGATTATTATGGCTTTGGTCGCTTACTTTTTGGTTTCAGACCTAAGCTTACTCAATCGTTTATTTGGTATGGATATTTCCGACCCCGAAGTTTATAGCAACCTAATTAGATCGGTTTTACCCATTCTAGGCTTGGTAGTATTAGTGTTTTCTGTAGTAGGATTTGTACTGTTTAAATGGTCTAAAAAATCGAATCTTCCCCCAAAATGGGAGGGTATGATTCAAGGCTTAAAAGGAATTCTGAAACAATTCGCACAGGGCTTAATTAGTATTCGAAACCTAGAAAACGCCCCCCTTTTCATAGTGTATACCGTACTTATTTGGTTGGGCTATATTGCCATGATGTATGTGCCTTTTTATATGTTCGACTTGCCATCGACCTATGGATTAGATTGGTCTTCAGCGGCGATACTAACCATGGCCTCTGCCGTAGCTCTCAGCATTCCTACTCCTGGGGGTATGGGTAGTTATCATTATTTTATCAGCTACAG
>RFPJ01000168.1 GCA_009926145.1 Bacteroidota bacterium | reverse complement strand
CATTGTCCTCATCTTGTTCTAAGAGTCCTCCAAATATGGAACGAAATTGTTTTGAATTTATATGACTGCCTGAATTGATTTTGATTAATCTTCTGTTCTTTTTTTGCGTCAATAGATCCAAAGCTTCTTGGCTAAAATCGGGTGCTAGTACAATTTCAGTGAATATTTCATCAATGCTTTGTGCAGTTTCTAAATCTAATGTTGTATTTACTAAAACGATTCCACCAAAAGGGGATACGGTATCTGTTGAAAAAGCTTTTTTGTAGGCCTCATTGAGGCTTTGGGCAGAGGCTACACCGCAGGGAATCGTATGTTTGAAAATTCCACAAGTTGGTTGGTCGTCTATAAAGTCTTGATAAAGACGTAAGGCCGAATCTATATCCAAATAGTTATTGTAACTAAGTGCTTTTCCGTGGAAACATTCTATGTATGTATCCTGATGGCCATAAACCCTTGCGTGTTGATGTGGATTTTCACCATATCTGAGTTCATCTTTTAGAGGTAAAGAAATCGAAAATGTCGATGGAGCTTTTGATTCATCTTGGTAGGAATTATCCGTATGGTCTAGTGATTCGAAATAGCTGTTGATTGAATTCTCGTACTCAGACGTATGTTTAAAAGCAGCTTTAGCAAGTTTTAGTCTGGTAGCATAACTGATTGCTCTACTAAGGTCTAATTCATTCTGAAAATCATCATACTGAGATGGGCTACTCAAAATACAAACATGGGCGAAATTTTTAGCAGCGGCACGAACCATGGTTGGACCTCCGATATCGATATATTCCGTGGCCTCTGCAATACTTACGCCCTCTTTAGCTACCGTTTCGGAGAAAGGGTAGAGGTTTACCACTACTAGTTCAATGGCTTGAATGTCTAATTCTTCCAGGGCATCTACATCAGGTTGATGGGAAGTTCTAGCTAAAATACCACCGTGAATTTTAATGTAAAGTCTTAACGCGTCCATCGAGACACTCTGGGAAATGAGTAACTTCACTTACTTCTTTAACAGGGATACCCGCTTCTGAAATTGTTTTAAATGTTCCTCCCGTAGAGAGTAATTCAACTCCAGCCTTTACCAAAGAAGTAGCTAAGGGGATGATATTGGTTTTATCAGAAACTGATAATAAAGCTCGTCTAAGGGTTAGGGATTTTTTTGGTAGATTCGTAAGTGGTTTGAGTGCCATGTAATGAGGAGTGTTTATATACCTTTAGGAGGTTTGAATTAATTGATGTATATAATTCTGTATGGTTTTTGGATACAGAGAATGTTCGATAGCCAACACTTTTGCCGCCAGACTGTGGGGGGTATCTTCGGGATCAACCTCAACGGATTCTTGAGCTAGTATAGGCCCTTCATCATAATTACTACTAACTAGGTGTATCGTACAACCACTCACGGTTTCACCGTGTTCTATTACACTGGTATGTACGTGGATCCCGTAAAATCCTTTGCCCCCATATTTGGGTAATAGGGATGGGTGTATATTTAAAATTCTACGATCATAGTGCTCGATAAGTAGATCGGGAATTTTGTTTAAATAACCCGCACAAATTAGATAATGAGCATCCCAATTCCTGCATTGCACTAAAAGGCTTTCTTCATACTCCTTAGAGTTAGAGAAGTCTTTTTTGTTGATTACTTGGTAGGGAATCCCATTTAGCTTCGCAATTGATATAGCACCTATTTGATCTCGATTAGTTATTAGGCCGGTTATTTTAGCATCCAATCTTCCAGATTGAATGTTATCTATTATTGATTGAAAATTAGAGCCTGATCCAGACGCAAATATCACCAAGTGATTCAAATTGCCATGAGTAAATTAGAGGTTGTGCTAATATACTTAATTT
>RFPJ01000167.1 GCA_009926145.1 Bacteroidota bacterium | reverse complement strand
GATGATGCCTATTTGTCGGTGTATACCGAGGCGTGGCCGCGGCTGAAAGAAAAAGGGCTTCCCTTTACCTTGTTCGTTGCGACCGATCCGGTCGATCGCGACCAACGCGGCTATATGAGCTGGGCACAAATCCGCGAATTGCAGAACGCCGGCGTTGAAATTGGCAGCCAGACCGCCAGTCATCCCCATATGTACCGCCTTGATGCCGCCGAAAATGCAGCCGAGCTGGCCAAATCCAATGATCGCTTTCTGGCCGAGATCGGCATTCGGCCAGGACTTTTTGCCTATCCTTATGGCGAATATACGCCTGAAATTCGTGATCTGATGCGTGAAATGGGGTTCAGCGCGGCCTTTGGTCAGCATTCCGGCGTCATGCATCAAACGCAAAACCCTTTTGAGTTTCCTCGTTTTGCCTTCAATGAAAATTATGGTGATCTAAATAGAATTAAAGATGCCTCTATTGTTTTGCCCTTTGAAGATATAACTATTTCACCCAGTGACCCTTTAATGAGTGTCCCCACCGATAGGTTTGTGATTGACTCTGTCAATGGAGTAGAAGGAATAAATTGTTATATCAGTGATTTCCAGGGCTCCATTGATAAAACTATTGCCACAATTGAAAACAAAATGTTAATTCAGTTAGAGCGTGTACCGGTTCAGGGCCGACTAAGGTTTAACTGTACAAAAGTTAAAAAGGGTATTTACTGGTATGGATTCCAGTACTACCTCCCTTAATAGGCAAAACGATCAAATTCCTTTAAATTATTTGACTCTAAGATAAGTTCAAGTTTATCAACATATTCTTGGCCTATTTCAGCATAGGCAGCTAAAAACTTTACCTTTGCGCTAACCGGATCGGTATATTTGACGGTTTCAGCAATCCTTCTAATAATTCTAAAACCATAGTAGGCCTGATGGGTGTTGATGTTAAACATATATGCCCGAGAGCTTTGAGTTAAATTATCAAACTTTAATACAGCATGACTTTTATCTTCATCTCTATTTTCAGGAACAATACCCTCATCCTCTGCGTAGGTCCATTGACCAAAAATAGCATTACCCTCTATTGCAAATCTAGACTGCCCCCATCCACTTTCTATAATCGCCTGACCTACTGCTAATGAGACAGGGATAATATTAATACGCTGTTTTAACCTTTTGAATAAGGGCTCATCAATAGAGTCCCATTCAAGATTGTATTTTGTAGAAAGTCGAATGACTTCATTAATTTCATTTTCATTTAATGCTTTGCGTTCGTATTTTTTTTCAATGTTAAGAACCATTTCTCTTTCTTCTAAAATCTCTTTGTTCGTTTTATGAATAATAGGGAGAAGTTTGTTAACTTTATAAATTCTTTGTTTGGAACTTATCGTGACACTGTTATGGACGACAGTAAGCAAATTTCGTGTGATGCTATTGGTCAAGATAGTACTGGAGAATTTTCTCTTTTAACTCATCAAAATCTCGTTCGCGACTACTTGAATTTGTACACTCCTTATCGCGGGCTGTTGTTATTCCACGGATTGGGTGCGGGCAAATGTCATCGCAAAGGCACTCCTATTATGATGTCAGACGGAAAAATAAAATTGATAGAAAATATAAAAATTGGTGATTTATTGATGGGAGATAACTCCGGACCACGCACCGTATTGTCTTTAGCAAGAGGAAGAGATAAAATGTATGATATTGTTCCAGTAAAAGGTGATAAGTATACCGTGAACCAAGAACACATATTGTGTTTGCGCGCTTCAGGATTTCCCAAATTCTCTTGCAATGCGAGCGCCCGTGTTCACAATTATAACATACTTTATCTTCTGATTTAATGTCTCCAAAACCTGTTGTTTCATTTTTCATATCTT
>RFPJ01000166.1 GCA_009926145.1 Bacteroidota bacterium | reverse complement strand
AGCCTTCGAAACAATCTTTTGAGCTTGCCCAAGAGGGAAAACAAGTATCCTTAAAATTTACCGTTTCTCCACCCAAGAATACAACTGAAGCCATTGCCACAATTGAGGCTAATGTACATTCCAAATCATATACAAAAAACCTTGTTTCTATAACCTATGACCATATTCCTACTCAGCGGGTTTTGATGCCAGCAGAAGCGAAATTTGTGCGTTTGGATTTGAAAAAAAGTGGTGAATATCTTGGGTATATTATGGGTGCGGGAGATAAGGTTCCAGAGAGTTTAGAAGCTATAGGATATTATGTCGAAGAAATAGATGCTTCCACACTCACTATCAGCATGCTAAAAAAATATAAGGCTGTTATTCTTGGGGTCAGAGCCTTAAATGTGATAGAAGGGTTAGCGCTCAAAAAAAATGAATTGTTAGATTATGTATCTCAAGGAGGCGTTTTAATAAGTCAATACAATACAGCAAATAGAAGAGGAAATAATAAGATAAGTATTGCACCATATCCGCTTATTAATTCCTCTGACAGGGTGACTGAAGAGAATGCAGCGGTAAAATTATTACAACCTAATCATCCGGTTTTATCGTTTCCAAATAAGATTACTGAAAAGGATTTTGAAGGTTGGGTGCAAGAAAGAGGGTTGTATTTCCCAAACCGATGGGACAAATCCTATATTCCAATTCTAGAAATGAATGACCAGTCTGAAGCTGCGAAACAAGGAAGCTTATTAGTTGCTCCTCTAGGTGATGGATATTTTGTCTACACCGGCTTGAGCTTTTTTAGAGAACTTCCTGCTGGGGTGCCAGGAGCGTATCGACTAATTGCGAATATGATTTCATTGGGAGTGAATTCATCATCTTCAAATCTCTCAGAAAAGTATTAGGCCTATGGAGTTAGTTGATTGGATCATACTCCTATCCACCCTCATATTTATAGTGACCTATGGAATTTGGAAAACCCGTGGTTCTCAAAATATTAAGGATTATGTTCTGGGCGGAAAAGAGGCTAATTGGGTAACCATAGGGCTCTCTGTCATGGCCACTCAGGCCTCTGCCATAACCTTTTTGTCTACTCCAGGGCAAGCCTATCATGACGGTATGGGATTTGTCCAATTCTACTTTGGTCTTCCCATTGCCATGGTGGTTATTATTTTGGTTTTTATCCCCTTGTATTACCGATTGAACGTTCAAACGGCGTATGAATTCTTAGAGAATAGGTTCAACGCCAAAACGAGAACACTTACCGCAGTATTATTTTTAATTCAAAGAGGACTATCGGCAGGGATTACGATTTATGCTCCGGCTATCATCCTTTCTGCAGTGTTAGGATGGCCGTTAAAACTATTAGTTGTAGGGATAGGAGGCTTGGTTATACTCTATACCGTTAGTGGAGGTACTAAAGCAGTGAATGTTACACATAAACAACAAATGTTTGTGATCATAGGAGGGATGCTCGTCGCCCTATATATGATTATCTCAGGATTACCATCAGAGGTGTCCTTTGCTGATGCCCTTACTATTGCAGATCAATCTGGTAAACTTAAAGTATTAGATTTTAGTCTTGACCCCAACAATCGTTACACTTTTTGGAGTGGTATTACGGGCGGATTTTTTCTTGCCCTCTCTTATTTTGGAACTGACCAAAGTCAAGTACAGCGTTATTTGTCTGGTAAATCAAAAAGAGAGAGTCAACTCGGATTAGCCTTTAACGGAATTTTCAAAATTCCCATGCAGTTCTTCATACTCTTTGTTGGAGTAATGGTATTTGTTTTCTATCAATTCAATGCTACTCCTATTCATTTTAATCCGGCAGCTAGAGCTGCCTTACGAGCGCCAGAGTACCAAGTAGAATACGAAGCCTTAAGTAATGAATTAGCCGGTGTTCAAAAAGAGAAGCAGCAGCTTCAAATGCAA
>RFPJ01000165.1 GCA_009926145.1 Bacteroidota bacterium | reverse complement strand
TTAGCACCTCCTGCGCGCTCATTGCCCGGACATAAATAGCAGTTTGGGTCATAAGTAGCTTGAACTATTTCTTGTGGCTTGTCTTTTTTGCCTTGCCATGGTCGTTTGGTGCGGTGTGGGGATACCAGTACCCATTCACCAGTGAGGATGTTTTTTCTTCTATGTGGGGTGTTGTTAAAATCCATCTATGACTCAGAATTTACAGTTTCTACGCCATTGGAGGTAGCTACCAATATTGAGGTGAGGTTAATGTCAAACTGTTCTTTGTAGGTGTTGCTTGCCAAATCCATAAACTCATTGACATAGCTTTCTTCTACTAGGTTAATGGTGCATCCGCCAAAGCCACCACCCATCATACGGCTTCCCACCACCTGCGGAAGGTCTTTGGAAAGGTCCACTAAAAAATCGAGTTCAGGGCAACTGACCTCATAGTTTTTTGATAGTCCTTCGTGGGTTTGGTACATCAACTTGCCAAATCCCTTAATATCTCCACTTTGGATTAGCTCAGCAGCTTTTAGGGTTCTTGTGTTTTCGCGAGACACAAAAAGTGTACGCTGATAAACTTTTTTAGAGAGTTTTTCCTTGTAAGTCTTAATGACAGACTCTGGAATATTGGCTAAAAGTGTATATTGAGGATGTTTTTTTTGAATGACAGAAAGAGCCTTTTCACACTCCTCACGTCTGGTATTATACTCACTCGATGCCAAGTTATGTGATACATTGGTATTCAGCAGCAATATCTTATAGGGTGCAAACTCTGCATCGATCAGTTTGTAGTCTAGGGTCTCGCAGTTGAGAAGTAATAGTTTTTTTCGTTTGCCCATCGTCACGGCAAACTGATCCATCACCCCGCACTTAGTACCCACAAAATTATGCTCTGCCATGCGAGAGATCTCTATGAGTTCCAAATTGGAAAGCCCCAAGTCAAACAAAAGATGGTACTAGAGTAAGTATTCAAGCTAATATTGAATTTATTCAAGAATTAGATCATGCTACCAAGGTAAGGGCCGAGGGTATTGGCTTGGTTCGAACCGAGGCTTTGTTATATGGCGGTATCACTCACAAAAGTGAAAAAGAACAAGACCTATACTACGGGAGATTATTAGAAGATAGCGCGGGACCTGTTGTTATTCGATTGTTTGATGTGGGAGGTGATAAATTACATGTACTCACGCCGGATGAATCTAATCCATTTTTGGGATGGCGAGGTATCCGAATGTTGTTGGATGAGCATGATATGTTGCATAGTCAGCTTCGTTCCATCTTAAAATGTGCAGGAAAATTTCAATCTCGTATTCGAATACTGGCTCCTATGGTTACCAATATAGAGGAGGTAAAGCGCTTAAAAACTGAAGTCGCTAAGGTGCAAGAAGAGCTAGCGAATGCGGGGCATCCTATAGACCGGGAAGTCCCCGTTGGAATAATGGTGGAAGTACCAGCCGTTGCAATCATGGCAGATAGCTTCGCAAAAGAGGCCGATTTTTTTAGTATCGGTACGAATGATCTTACCCAATATACCTTGGCTGTGGATCGAACCAATGATCAGGTTGGAGGGTTGTTTCAACATGACCATCCTGCGATTTGGTTGTTGATTCGAGAAGTTGTGTCGGCGGCTAGGAGCAATGGAATTGAGGTATCGGTATGCGGTGAACTTGCTAGTGATCTTCTAGGCGCTAGCGCATTAATTGGGTTAGGGTTTCGAGAACTAAGTATGAAGCCATCGTCAATTTTGAAGGTTAAAGGCTGGATTCGTGAATTCGATTTAGAAACTTTTGAGGATTTTGCGAAGGATGCCTGTGGGGCAAAAGATAGAAAAGAGGTGTATGAGTCCTTTCGGAAACGATTTTATCCATCACAATGAAATTAAATTTAATTAAGAGAGCCCTATCAACATCATAGAATGTTTAGGATTGAAACCGTTTTCAATTTAAATTTATAATTCTTAATAC
>RFPJ01000164.1 GCA_009926145.1 Bacteroidota bacterium | reverse complement strand
TCTTATTTAATCAGAAGCATCTTCTTAGTTTCAGTAAACGATGGAGTAGTTAGTTTGTATAGGTACACTCCACTCGATAATCCAGATGCATCAAAGGTAGCGGTGTGGTAGCCAGCTGACTGCTGCCCATTCACCAGTTCCATCACCTTTTGACCTACGCTGTTGAACACTTCAAGGGTTACCTCTGTTGCTTCAGGTAAAGCATACTGAATCAGAGTCGATGGGTTGAAGGGATTCGGATAGTTTTGGGAGAGGGTATACTGCTGCGGTAATACCTGGTTTACTTCTAGTTCATGTTCAATAGTCTGCCATTGGGATTCATTAATACGAAGCTTTGCCTCCATCATACCGTCTTTTATTTTTTTCCATACTAACTCTGGCGAAGTTAGTGGGCTTAATCCATACATAGACAAGTACTGACTACCTTCTTTGGTATATTCAAGAGTATTCCAATCCTCAGGTATTCCATTTAAACTTACTTCTAAACCATGAGGTACTTCTATTTCTAATGCATACACTTCAGGGGTATCATTGGTAAAGTGTAAAGGCGTTACAATACTTGCGCCTTTTGTAATGATACTCCAATCTAGTTTAGGCGCCCAAGCTTCCTTAAGATTATAAATCGTACTACTACAGCTAAGACCTGCACTAAGACCTACTATTTCTCTTAGAACAAAGTAGGCATCATAGGCGGTAACAGCTCCATTACTGGTGACGTCGCCAGCGATAAAATCTCTACCCTCGAGTGGGTACTGAGGTGCTAGTCTTACAGTATGGCGTAGAATGTGGGAAGCGTCAAGAGCGGACACACTGTTATCGCCCGTTACGTCACCGCAGACCAGAAGAGTAGATTCAATTCGAGCATCACCCGTGGTAGCGGCAGGAACACCCTCGTTAAACATAACATCATCTAGAGTTATATGCGATACACCTCCTGTTTTATAAGATATCTTTAGGTTAGATAGATTTCCATTTTCAGTTACAGGGTCTATTCTAGAACCCGCGACAATTATTTGTCCTGGATTTACTGTATTAATGCCAAGGTCAAACCCTTCGCTAAGCGTCCCCATATTATCTAGTAGTTCAATATTGAGTGAATCAGGGTCATAATTTAATGTGTACTGGAATGCATTGAAGCCTTCAGCAGGAACATCTTCGAGATAGACAGAGGTATAGGTGGTATCGATAGAGAAAACATTCTGATTGGGAACATAGGCATGAATAGCGTTGATGGGAGGCTCTACTGCACCTTGATTGTATACTGCTTGAATCTCTTCCTCGTTTAACGCGCGATTCCAGTAAGTCATTTCATCAAGTTTGCCATTAAACAAATACCAATGTCCATTTGCTTGATGCTCTTGACCAATCGTTAAATCAGTAACAGAAGAGTTGAGTTCCAAATTTGCATTAGTTTCTGCAACTTTAACACCGTCAATAAATAATTTCAAAGTATTACCATCAAATGATGTAGCAGTGTGATACCATCTATCTTCTTGAAGTATTTCTTCTGAATTTAAAACAATAGAATCACCATTATAATTAACTAGATGCATACGTAATGACTCATCACTGTCTATTCCAAATTTAAAAACCGCAGTTCCTGTACCACTTCCATCACTTCTGCTAAATATAGTATGTTTTCTGTCATTGTATGGTGAAGGTTTTTGAGAAAAAGAAATCCAACTTGATAAAGTTATTGCGCTATTGGTTGGAAATTCTGTTGCATCTATAACAATTCTATCTTGTATACTTCCCCAGCTTGCATTAGCATCTACTATAAACTCATAAGCACTATTTTCAATACCATCTTTATCCGTTGTTAGGGTAGCCCCATTTACCGTTCCATTATTCCCATTACCCGATTCATCATTAGCATTCCCATTAAAGGGATACCATGCCACTAAGCCATCAGTTGGGATATATAGCGGAATCTCATCTGTAACTTGTATTT
>RFPJ01000163.1 GCA_009926145.1 Bacteroidota bacterium | reverse complement strand
TCATCGTATTTCTCTTGTAACTGCATATTGATAAAGTACCACTTTGCCTCTTTTGCTGCTTGACCCACCATTTCTTCTTTATAAGAAGTAGTGTCAAAATTCTCGGGCAATGTATTACCGTATTGTTGTTTGAGTCGCTCTACGTATGATTCTTGGACCTGTGAAACAAAAGTTTCTGGGACCTTAAAATCATGAGCTTCTACTAACACTTCAATTACATCATTTTTGAAGAAGTCCTCAGCCGATTGATCGTAATACTGTTGCATCTTACTCTTGATATAACTTTTGTATTCATCCTCAGTCTTAGCTTCACCACCGCTTTGCTTAGAGAAAAACTCTTCATTCATTTCTGCTTTAGTTAGCGCTTGAACCGTTTTAACAACCACACGGAAACGATCGGTTTCTCCATCTTCTTCAAGGGTCATATCGACAGTATCTCCCGCCTTTTTTCCTTTCAAATGAGCAAGAAAATCAGCCGCTGAGTCTTTTCTCATATCGATGGTTTGGTCCTTGTCCTGATCACCTTCTACGGGGTTGCCATCGGCATCAAGTGAAATCACATCTGCCGTGATTTTAGATTCGGCGTCTATCTTGGTGTCCACTTCCTCCCAATTTCCCTCACGTTCCACCGCGCGCTCTATTTCTTCATTAACTTCGGCACCAGTCACATCGTGGACCATTCCAACTACCTTTAATTTAGAAACGTCTGTAAGTTCCACCGTTGGCTTGGTACCAATTTTGAATACTACTTCAAGTTCATCATTCTCCCATTGAAAATCTAACATCTGAGTTTCACCAACAGGGTCATGTTCTTCTACAACTTTGGTTTCAAAGATTTTTTGGATGTATTTGTTAATCTCTTCAATCTCAATTTCTTGACCAAATCTCTTTTTAATTAGCCCAATTGGGGCTTTTCCAGGTCTAAAACCTGGTAGACTTACTTTCGGACGAATACCCTTGTAGGCTTCATCAAAACTAGGTTGTAAGTCTTCTCTATTTGCTAAAATTGTAATTTCTTTATCGACCGAAGTCAGGTCTTTAACCTTAATTTCCACTTGGGCTCCGCTTGTTTCAATGGTTTAGTCGTCTAATGAAATCTGAGGTTTATTTTATAACCTCTTTAGAGTCGTACTAGACGAGGATTTTGTAAATGTTTTACAGTCTAGAAAAATACGACTTTAATTAGCGGTATTCAAAGTAGAATTAAGCTAGTTCGATGATATCTAGATTTATCTCAATCACTTTATATCTCTTATCCAAATTGCTCCGTTTTGCCCTAATCACATAACCTTTTAACCCACTATTAATTTCATCGAATAATTTAGCTTTCATCTTTGATCTATACGAAGTGGAATTGCTCACAGTAAATAAGGTATCGTCAAAATCCACCATCATCATTTCTCTATCTTCTTTCTTTTTTTGTTCTACAATAATCTGCCAAATTTGTTGAATATACTCGTCTGTCAAGAGTACATGTCGACCATTTTTTGAAACAATAAGCTGTTCATTTTCTACTGTTATTTGAATATGATCGGGCTCAGATTTAAATGTGGTGTTGAACCGTAACTTTTGAAACAGAATCCAGAGCACTGCCAAAAGTAAAATCCCAAATAGTACATAAAGCCATTCCTCGGTTAGTATATACCAAAGCCATGATGTAGTATCTACTTTCTCAAACATCTCATCATTCAGTACTGAATAGGCAAACCACAAATTTCTGGCGTCCATAATGGTATTTCTGCCCACAAATAACCACTCACCACGTCCCTTATCATAAAACCCCGTTATGGACATGGTATTAGGAAAGACCTCTTTTTTAAGCTGATAAAAGGCCCCATTATCTAAGCGCATAAACAATCGCCCGCCTACATGCGCCCATTCAACTGAGGAATCTAAAGAGTAAGCTTTATTGTGTCTAAATGCTCCCCACGCCACATCCCTATCTCGCGGCAGTAGAAATTGGTTTACACGGACCCAGT
>RFPJ01000162.1 GCA_009926145.1 Bacteroidota bacterium | reverse complement strand
GAGTGGGTTTAAATTCTACGGCCGCTCTCATTCAATACTAACTTTACCTGATCTCAACAGCCAAAACTAATTAACCATTATGGCAGACGTTTTAGAGAAAAAAGAGGAAGCAAAAGATATCTTGGTTGATAAACAACCTAAGGAACCTCTCTTTAGCAAAAAGAATCGAAAGTTACTTAACGATCCACTCAACGATAACAACCCAATTACCGTACAGGTGTTGGGCATCTGTTCGGCACTAGCCATCACAGTTAAGCTATATCCAGCCTTAGTAATGTCTATATCGGTATTATTTGTAATGGCTGCAGGTAACGTTATTGTATCTTTGATGCGTAACTTTATTCCTAACCGAATTCGAATCATTGTTCAACTAGTGGTCGTAGCTTCTTTGGTTGCTTTGGTAGATCAGGTACTAAAGGCTTTTGTCTATGATGTATCCAAAGAACTTTCGGTGTTCGTAGGTCTTATCATCACTAACTGTATTATCATGGGGCGCCTTGAGGCTTTTGCACTTGGCAATACGGTATGGAAGTCATTTCTAGATGGTATAGGTAATGCCTTTGGATATGCATGGATTTTATTAGCCGTTGCGTTTTTCCGAGAGCTATTAGGTTCTGGTACCCTCTTTGGTTTCCAAGTGATTCCCGACGCATGGTACATTGCCAATGGAGGATTCTACAGCAATAATGGTTTCATGTTGCTTCCCCCGATGGCATTAATTACGGTTGGTCTCATTATTTGGGTTCAACGAGCTAGAAATACCAAATTGATTGAGGAGTAATCACCATGCAAGAACTCGTTAATTTATTCGTAAAAGCTATTTTTGTTGATAATATGATCTTTGCCTATTTCTTAGGTATGTGTTCATATTTGGCGGTTTCTAAGAAAGTGACTACTGCGGTTGGCCTCGGTATAGCCGTTATATTTGTATTAACCATTACGGTTCCGGTGAACTTTCTGCTCGAAAACTTCATACTAAAGGAAGGAGCTTTGACTTGGCTGAGCCCCGCCTTTGCTTCTGTTGATTTAAGTTTTCTATCATTCATTCTTTTCATTGCCGTTATCGCATCTATGGTTCAATTGGTTGAAATGACCGTTGAGAAATTTGCTCCCGCATTATACAACGCATTGGGAATATTCCTTCCACTTATTGCCGTAAACTGCGCCATATTGGGTGGTTCGTTATTTATGCAGGAGCGAAATTTTGCCGGCATCACCGAGGCAACTGTTTTTGGATTCGGTAGCGGAATTGGCTGGTTTCTTGCCATTGTAGCTATCGCTGCGATTCGAGAAAAAATTCAATATTCAAACGTGCCTGCTCCACTTAAAGGTCTTGGTATTACGTTTATCGTAACCGGACTTATGGGGATTGCATTTATGTCCTTCATGGGGATTAAGTTATAATACGTAAACCTTTTTACACTCAAACATCATGGCATTAGCAGCAACCACTTTAATTGTATTTACCAGCGTAGTCGTATTCTTCGTTGTAATTCTGTTATTGGTTTCCATTCTACTTGGCGCGAAATCGGTACTTACTCCTTCTGGTCCGGTTAAAATCCGGATTAACGGAGAAAAAGAAATCGAAGTAGGCTCAGGTGGAACCTTACTTTCAACTCTAGGAGATAACAAAATTTTCCTACCATCGGCCTGCGGGGGTGGAGGAACCTGTGTACAATGTAAGTGCCAAGTAATTTCTGGTGGTGGAGAAATTCTTCCAACGGAAACCCCACATTTCACACGTAAAGAACAAGCTGATAACTGGCGATTAGGTTGTCAAGTAAAAGTGAAAGAAGACATGGATATCCAAATCCCTGAAGAAGTATTTGGTATCAAGAAATGGGAAGCAAAAGTGGTATCCAATTACAATGTGGCTTCCTTTATCAAAGAATTCATAGTGGAAATTCCAGAAGATATGGATTACAAAGCGGGTGGATACATTCAGATTGAAATACCGCCATGTGAAGTAAACTATAAGGATATCGATATTACCGCTCATCCAGAAGAGC
>RFPJ01000161.1 GCA_009926145.1 Bacteroidota bacterium | reverse complement strand
CGGTTATTGTACCGGTACTTTTTGGTTTCTTAGGAGGCCCAGAAATGCTTGGTGGACTTTTAGCGGGTGTAACATCTGCGGGTGTACTTATGGCATTATTTCAGTCGAACGCAGGTGGAGCATGGGATAACGCCAAGAAAATGATTGAGGAAGGTGTTACCATCGAAGGTGTGGATTATAAAAAAGGTAGCGAGCCGCACAAAGCAGCGGTGGTAGGTGACACCGTAGGTGATCCCTTTAAAGATACTTCTGGTCCTTCACTTAATATCTTATTAAAACTAATGTCTGTGGTTGCTTTGGTAATCGCGACAATGATTTAATCATCATCATTCGAAAAGACTCGATTGATGAATGATTCCAATCTATTAAAACTGGTGTTCTTCCATGATCAACGCATGGAAGAACTTTCCAGTTCTAAAGCCGTTTCAAATCAAACGGAATTAGATCCCTTGGCATTATTTACACAGCCAGATCCTACCTATTCTAGACTACTATTTATGGGTACTGAATTAGCAGACAAGCGATTTGGGCTCAATTGTTTAGAACACAACCACGAATTAGTAGCTATTTTTAATCGACTATACTCACCGGTAGTTGCTTCAGAATCCTCAGACGCTATGTCATTGGGTGATTGGATAGATAATGCTCCAGTAAATGCTTTTATCATTGTACAAAGTAATGATGAAGCTAAAGAAGCAGAGGTTGATCTTACGAGTAAGGTTTTAGAAAATGGAGGCTTATTTTCAGAAGCAAAAGAGCATAGTAATAGCAGTTGGGGCTATGAAATAAGTCCAGATCAAATACATACAATCCTCGTGCAAGGATATCAGGTTATAACAAAAATACCATCCGCCAATGGATATGATTTAGAGCTTTATAGCCGAACTAACCCCTATATCAGTTTTTTCTATCCGATTCAGTCAATGCTACCCGATGCTTTTCGCTTTTTTAGTATAAATGGTAAGCGAGTGCATACAAGAGAGGCTTTATATTTTGAATTTTCTAGGCTTCATAATCCACCTCACGGATATGAAGAAGTTTATCCAGAGTCGGTACTTTAAATTTGCACCTTAGTTACATTTTTCTGTGCAAACTGTCAGGATAAATATTTATCTTATTTAGACTATATTTAAATAAGAATGATATTACCACTTACCACCACCAAAGAAGGCGAAAAAGTACGGGTCAGTTGTTTGAACTGCCCAACCGAGGATACGTGTAGACTGCATGAGCTTGGTTGTGTAGAAGGTGTTTCGGGTATTGTAATATCGAACAAAAAAAATATCATTTTTCAAGTGGGTGAATCTCGTTTAGCAATAACGGCGCCACTTGCAAAAAATATTCTTGTTGAACCCATTGATGTAAAATAACCGGTTCACCGAGTACCAACTATACCGTAATAGATTTTCTCTATGACATTATCTGAGGCTATTCCAACGACTACTTATAGGGTAATTAAGATAGATGGAAAAGATTTAGTTCGTATTATGGAGATGGGTATTACACCTCATTCTGAGCTTCAGGTTATCCGAAAAGCCCCTTTGGGTTATCCTATAGAAATCAAAATTAGAGGCTATTTATTGAGTCTCCGTAAAGAAGAATGCGAAGCCATAGAGGTAGAGTTGATATGAGTCATTCCACTGATTTGTTAACTAAACCAAGCACCATTGCTCTTGTAGGAAATCCAAATACAGGAAAATCTACCATTTTTAACGCCCTAACGGGACTACGTCAAAAGATTGCCAATTACCCCGGCATTACGGTAGAGCGAAAAATGGGTACGACCATTATCAATGGTATACTTCATAAAGTCATCGATTTACCAGGCGCTTATAGTTTAAATCACAAAAAAGCCGATGAGCGGATTACCTACGAGACATTAATCGGGAGTTACGATCATGAAGAGACCCCGGATCTACTTCTCATGGTTGTGGATGCAAGTAATTTGGATAGGAATTTATTTTTAGCCTCTCAAGTCATGGATCTTCAAATTCCCATGATGATGATACTTACGATGAATGATGTGGCCTCTGATAGAGG
>RFPJ01000017.1 GCA_009926145.1 Bacteroidota bacterium | reverse complement strand
TCCTGATTTAATTAAGGAAATTGCACGTATTACAGCCCACGAACTTACGGTTTCTGGTCATGACTGGACCTTTGCTCCCACCTTGGCTGTTCCACAAGATCTGCGCTGGGGACGAAGCTATGAAGGGTTCTCAGAAGACCCGGCTATCGTAAATGCATATGCAAGCCGAGTAGTCGAAGGATTACAAGGTACTTTCGGCTCCGATAATTTTATGAGACAGGGTACGGTTATTTCGAGTGCTAAACATTTTTTGGCCGATGGAGCCACTGAGAACGGAGTCGATCAAGGCGATGCTAAGATCTCTGAAAAAGAACTCAGTGATATTCATGCCGCCGGTTATTATAGTGCAATCCCCGCCGGAGTTCAGACCGTAATGGCCTCTTTTAATAGCTGGAACGGTAGAAAATTGCATGGAGACAAAGAACTTCTAACCGATGTCTTAAAAGGAAAAATGGGCTTCAATGGATTTGTCGTGGGCGATTGGAATGGCCACGGTCAAGTACCAGGATGTTCAAATACCGATTGTGCGCAGTCTTTTAATGCCGGAGTAGATATGTTTATGGCTCCGGATAGCTGGAGAGGACTCTACGAAAGCACACTTGCTCAAGTGCAAAATGGCACCATTAGCATGGAACGTCTCGATGATGCGGTTCGACGAATTTTACGAGTAAAACTAGCTTCTGGACTGTTTGAAAAAGGCCTACCTAGCCAGCGACTCAATGCTGGTGACGATTCGCAATTGGGGCTCCCCGAACATCGAGCCATCGCTCGACAAGCCGTGAGAGAATCCATGGTGCTACTAAAAAATAATGATCAAACCCTTCCTTTGGATCCTGGAGCCACCGTACTTGTGATTGGTGATGGCGCGAATAGTATTTCAAAAGCCAGTGGCGGATGGACCTTATCGTGGCAAGGAACTGGGCACGCTAATGATGAATTTCCAAACGGGGAATCCATTCTTAGTGGTATTCAAACAGTGGTTGAAGCGGCCGGTGGTCGGGTTATTTTTTCTGAGTCAGGTGCCGTTTCTGCCTCTGTTTCTAACTCAGATAATGCCTCAGTTGATGCGGTTATAGCCGTATATGGAGAAGATCCCTATGCCGAGTTTCAAGGCGATCGTGGAAACCTCGATTTCGAGCCGAATGGATTTAATGTAGAACAACTGGCATTATATAAGAACCAAGGGATCCCCGTAATTTCCGTATTTCTGTCTGGGCGCCCACTCTGGACCAATCCGGAAATTAATAACTCCGATGCCTTTGTAGCGGCTTGGCTTCCAGGTAGTGAAGGCGGGGGGATTTCGGACCTTTTGTTTCAAACAGAGCCGTCATTCGATTTTACTGGAACCCTTTCTTTTTCTTGGCCTTCATCAGCGGTTGTAACCGATGAATCTTCTCCCTTGTTCGAGCTTGGGTACGGCCTTAACTATGCCAGTAATTCAACGCTTGAACCCTTATCAGAGGATTCTGGCTTAGATAATAAAGGCATGGGTTCAACAGGTGAATTCTTCACCAAAGGTGCGGCGGTAGAACCTTGGTTATTATGGTTGAGTTCTGGGGATCTTGAAAAACAAGTGGCCAGCTATCCAACATCCGTTGGCGGTTTGATTGTGAGTAAAACTGATCACATGGCTCAAGAAGATGCGCTTAGGATACGATGGACTCAAGAAAGTGGCGACTATTTCCGAATTACTAGTTCAGATGCCGTTGATCTAAGCCGAGAATCCAATGGAGCAATGGAGCTCAGCTTTAGTGCGAAGTCATTTGTTGAGGTTCCCGCTGTCATATCCATTGGTCTATGTGAAGTAGGCTCTAACTGCGAAAATAGTCTAAAAATTACCCTAAGCGAAGATTGGGATTCTTATGGAATTGGTCTAAGTTGTTTCGAAAATCTAGGTGTTGATGTGTCTAACGTAAGTTCTATTCTTGTTCTTAGATCTTCAGGACTCAACGATATCGGAATTAGTAATGTCCAGTTGTTGGCCGATGTGGACGCCACCAAAAACTGTGGAGATTAGTATAGTTCTATAGCACAGAAAAACTACATCCAATCTTGTAACTTTAGTTACACATTGAAAAACATAATTTTCAATACATTGAGTATCAATTACTAACCAATCATCAAATATGAAAAAGTTACTATTACTACTCGCTATCGTTGGATTGAACTGTAGTTTATCATCTGAAACGACATATGAGAACACAGATGAACTCAAAGAAAAACTAATTTCTGATTCACAATCTTTTCAGCTAGCATACATTTCTAATAATTATGATCAAGCTTCACAGTTTATGTCCAATGAATTTGAGACAACTGTTTTTAATTCTAATGGAACTGATCTTATTATACAAACCAAAGAAAACATTGAAACCTCAGGAGAGGGATGGGATTTTGGAGAATTTGTCATGTCTAACCATATGGTTACTATTTCTACAGATCAAAAAACTGCAGTTGTAGTATTTAATACAGATGGTCATATAAATTTTGAAAATGGAGAGCAAAATGTCCCATATGCAACCAGAGCTTCTCAAACATGGGTACATACTACTGAAGGTTGGAAAGTAATGCACTCTCATTGGTCCCCTAGAATTGGATCTTCAGGAGTACCTATAGAGTAATCCGTTAGGGTGTTATATTGAATCAAAGCCTCGTAAACAACTCAGTAACGAGGCTTTTTCTATTACTAAGACTAATAGCTTTGGATTAAAAATTACGGAACCACTGTATTAATGGAAGAGGAAATGCAAATAACTCTCCTTCATTTAAGGTTCCAGCAAAACCAATTTGGAATGCACGTTTTTTTTCTGATTCCACTCGAATAGCAGGAATGATAAGAGAAAAAACATCGGCTTGACTACTATTATAAAGTATAAATGAATCAAAGACTAAGCTGATTCTATTGGTCGTTTTGTTCATCGCTGCTATGGAAACAAGGGCATTCCCACTTACATCGGTCTCATCCCATAACAGACCATAACCTGCTGAAAAGGTTAGATTTTTAGTAGCATCCCCTTTAGTCAGAGAAACATAGGGTAAGACTCCTCCAACTCTTAATTGCGACCATGACCCAGTTCCGAGCAAGCTACCGTAACCGAGATGTGTAGTTTCATCCAGAGTCTTTGAATATTTAATGCTTCCTATAATGGGTGAACCAAACCAAGAGGTAATAAGTCCAATACCTACTTTATTTTTATAATTGATCTGGATATCCGGTCCAAAGATATTCCAAATAATGTAGTTTTCATCATCCAAAGAAAACCCATTGGTACTAAAAAAATATCGGGTCGCAAACTGCTCTCTTTTCTCACTCCTACCGTCGCTCTGCAATAAAATAATCTCCTTTATTTCATGTTTAGGGATGTAAATCTCACCTAAACTCATAGTCTTAAGTAACACCTCTCTAGCATTTTCTTCTATGATAGTACCTACATATTCAGCCCCGTCATTTTTAATCACTAGATAGGTTTGGGTAGAATCACGAACTTCTTGGGCGTGTACCCAAGAACTAACTCCTAAGAAAAGAAAAAATAAAGCTAGAGATACCTTAGACATATATAGAACCTGATATTATGATTGATTTTACACTTTAATTATAACATTTCTATGCCTAGTATCTTACTATTTTTTTTTTCACTTTGAAGGTGTTTTGGATAAGAGCTTTTATTAAAACCTGAATGACCATTCTTATGATTCTTTATAAATATCATTCTACCCTAGGCCTGGTCCTAGCTTCCTTGTTATTACTCAGTTGTGGGCCTTCTCAGAAAAATACCCGATTTGCGGTGATCAAGTATCAACAAGAAACCTGCACATTCTGTCCTGGTGGTGATGCGGGTATTGAGGACTGGACTACCAATGGGCCTTATGTGCCTGGTCATGAACTCATCGGTGAAGAGCGCACCCAATATGGTGGATACATCAGTGGTTTTGTACACGCCTCTAAAATTCTTGAAGGAGTTGAAGTGGTTGGGATTAATTCTCCCGACTTTGTTTTTGGTGGGTCTTCAAGAAGTTGGAATACCCTTGAAAGCTTCGAACATTTTATGGATATCATCCTGTCGGATTTGGAATCTAAATTGCCCGTAGACGGTGTATACCTGGCTCTTCATGGAGCCATGGCTGTTCGAGATATTCCAAAACCAGAAGCCGAAATTGCCAAAAGAGTTCGCGAATTAGTAGGACCTGATGTCCCCATCGCCGGATCATTTGATTTGCACGGGAACGAGGATGAGGAGTTTTTGGATTGGGCAGATGCCGCCTTTGTAACCAAGCGTTTCCCTCATTATGATGCCTTTTTGCAAGGTCAACGTTCTGCTGAATTTCTCTACCGAAACGTAAAAGGGCTTTATAAGCCTACCTCCGCAACTCGTAAACCTCCGGTGGTAACCGCAACCGTTTTGCAGTGGACAGGTAAGTCTCCGGTTATGGATATAATGGAACGGGCTCGCCGATGGGAAGCGCGCAACAAGGATGTTTTCGTGAGTGTATTTCTAGGTTTCCCATGGTCCGATGTACCTGATATCGGAACTACTGTGCACGTTACCACCAATAACAATCAAGTACTCGCCGACTCTATTGCCGATGATATGGCAGACTTTATATGGAGAATGCGAGATGATTTTGTTGATCAGGATTTCCCTAACCCCAAAGAAGCCGTTCGAAGAACTCAGCTCGCAATTGCCACAGGACAGACCCCCGTGGTAATGGGAGATTATTCGGACCGACCTGGAGACGCCACTTGGATTTTACAAGAACTCATTGAAAAAAATGTTGGTAATGTTCTGTATGCGGCTCTTAGGGATGAACGAGCACTAGAAATGTTAGAAGAACAAGAAGCCGAAGTGGGTGATACATTTGATGGATGGGTTGGTGGATTCACAGGTGAACAGGCGGGGCAACCTGTTCGTATCCAAGGCGAAATTCTCTATTTCGGACCTATGTGGGGATATGATAAGGTTGCGGCTATAGGATTTGGAAATAATAACATACTACTAATTAGTCCTACCTATGAACAGATTATACGCCCCGAGTCTCTTCGCTTTGGCGGAATTAATCCCGATAATTTTGATGTCTTTGTGGTCAAATCACGTGTACACTTCCGAAGAGGCTTTGACGAAACAGGTTATGCCAAAACCGTTCTTGTGGTAGATGCACCTGGTGATTGGTTTGGAACCATTCGACTTAATGCCCTAGAATATGAATTCGGGCCTATCAAACAGTTGTTTCCATTTGATGATGGTTCTGTACGATACTAGCTTCTATCTAGTGCATAAACCTAAATATCATCTTTCATGGATGGTTTTATTCAAACAAATCGAAAAGTTCATTGGCAAGATTTCCAAAACTAGCGCTTGAAAGATTTGTGGTCATAACCACAACCGTCTCCGATTCAGGCGACATGAATGCATAGGTCGTACCTCCTACAGATCCGCCAGTATGACCTACTAAGCGATGCTTATGGCCATCTTGGCGATTAGCCCATCCAATTCCGTAGTTGGTCGTTTCACCTGTGGTAGTGGTTTGAGAAGTCTGAATAGCTTCTAAGCTTTCCGTTTTAAGATAACCTTCACTAGCATGCTGCCACAAAAATGAAGCCACATCTTCAGTGGTTGATATAAATCCCCCACCAGCCCATTTCCATGAATTGTCCACCTCAGGAGCGATGATTGGAGTTTGAGTAGAATCGAGCAAATAATAACTCACTTTTTCCACTCCTTCTAGGTCGCGAGTTTCGGCATGAGTATGCCCCATTGCTAAAGGCTCAAACACTTCAGACTCCATATAATCTAAAAAATCGACCCCTGAAGCCTCTTTAATTACTGCGCTAAATAAGGTCCATGCATGAGTTGAATAATGATACTTGGAGCCTGGCTCATGAAGTAATGTGTCTGCGGAAAAAATGTTAAGAGCATCGTTCACATTGGTATAGAAGGTATCAATGAGCATTTCTTGACCATTGTAATGTCGAATTCCTGAAAGGTGGCCACCAATTTGTCTTGGCGTAAAATCCCATTTCTTTTTAGGATAATCTGACACATAATGATAAATGCTACTATCGAGATGAACCTTTTCTGCTTCAACTAATTTCATCATGGCCGATGCTGCAAGAGTCTTAGAAAAACTACCAATACGAAAACGAGTTTCCGATGGATCGATACCCCGCTCTTCAGCAATATCGGCATATCCAAACCCTTTGGAGTAAATCTGTTCACCTGCCTGAAGAACAGTGACTGAAATTCCTGGAAGGTGATGTTGTTTAAGCGTCTGCTGAACGAGCTCATCGGCTTGAGACACTTTTTTCTCTAAACTTGGCGAAGAGATACAGCTAAAGAATAAAGCTGGTCCAATTACTGTTATAATTATAGCACGAGATACGTGCAACATAGGTTTTTTGACGTGTAAGAATCTATTCATGGATCTCTGGAATTGGAGTTACTAAGATGGTTTTAAACGTTTGAATACCCTCAAAGAAATTACCGAGTCTTAGGTTTTCATTAGGACTATGCTGATTGTTGTCGGCATTTACCAATGGAACCAATACAGCAGGTATGTTTAACTCATTGATAAAAGTAGTCAGTGGTAAGCTACCTCCCAACATTCTAATTTGAACGACTTCGTTACTATGTGCCTCTTCTAAAGCTTTTTTGAGCCATAATCCAAGATCGGAATCCATTGGCGTACGAAAAGGTTCCATAGATACTTGATGACGAAAAAATATGGGTTTTTCAATGCTCATCATCTCTTCTTCTGTCGGAACAGCATCCATAATTGTAAAGCCTTGGTTAATGATATGTTCCTTAACAGCTTCAACCAGAACTTCTCCATCGGTATTAGGAACAGTTCTAATATCTATTTCGATGATTACTTTGTCAGGTACAATGGTTCTGGCCTCACTTCCCACCCAAGCCGCACGTATGCCACGCACATTTAGTGACGGATACTGCATCGCCTCCTGATAATTTGCTCCAACCTTTTCAGGAGTCTTAAAACCTGCTCTGGCTTGTATAGCTGCCTCATCGTCAGGTACTTGCGCCATAGCTTGTAGAGCCGATTCATCAAAAACAACCTCATCGTAATATCCAGGTAATAAAACACGACCATCCTCATCCTTCATAGAGGCCAATAAATGCGCGGCACGAAAGACAGGGTTGGGGGCATAATTACCAAAATGACCACTATGTTGTGGTTTTGAAGGACCATATATCTCCATAGTAATTCTAGTAATACCACGCACCCCGTAGGTTAAGGTAGGGAGTCCCGAATCGTGCATAGGTCCATCTGAAACCACCAAATAATCCGAGGCCAGTAAATCACGGTACATTTTTACGGCACTAGGGAGATTGGGTGAGCCTCTCTCTTCTTCTGAGTCTAGAATCACCTTAATATTGAATGCTGGTGTATTATTTTCTTGCTTTAGTTCATTTAATGCGGCTAAGAGCATCACGATGGGACCTTTGTCATCGGAGGCCGAACGTGCAAATATTCTCCATTCATCGTCGTAAGGAGGAGTGGGTACATCTTGGGTACGAATGATCCAATCACCCATTTCACCACGGCTTTTATATACTGGGTCATAGGGACTCGGCTGGTTCCAAGCCGTACTATCAACAGACTGTCCATCCAAGTGCATGTAAAACAATACCGTTGGTAAGTCTTCATCGACTATGTATTTGGAAAAGAATAAGGGTTGTCCTTCATGTTCTAGCCTATAAGTCTCCCATTCGAAAGCTTCAAACTTCTCAATGAGCCAGTCTATATTTGGATCAATATGCTCTCGGTAAAGTCCATTGTTGGGAAGGCTTAAAAAAGCATCTAACTGTTCTATGTATTGTAGTTTGTCTTGATCAGTAAGCGTTTGCGCCTTAGGACTAGGAGTTCCTACAACCATCCAAGTGATCAGAAAAATAGCTAATAAGTGTTTAACTTTAACCATATAAGTGCTTTGTTTTTTTCCTCTTTCGATTTAATAATTACCTTCCCTGATACGCTTCGCCATTGATAATCCACTCCGGCTGCCCTTCTCCTTTGAGGTAGTAGTCGAAGTACTCTTTCATCCTAATCGCATAATCCAACTTATTTTCAAATCGTTGAAGGTGATGAGGCTCTCCATGATACTGCAAGAAAATGACGTCTTTATCGTAACGTCGCATAGCAATATACATTTCAATACTTTGATACCAGGGCACAGCACCATCATCATCCCCGTGTTGAATAAGCATAGGAGTTGTGATTTTATCGGCGTAAAACACGGGTGAATTTTCAAGATACATCAAAGGTGCCTCTACTAAGGTTTTACCAATACGAGACTGGGTCTTTTCGTACTGAAAACTTCTGGCCATCCCTGACGCCCATCGAATCCCTCCATACGCGCTGGTCATATTGCTAACGGGCGCCCCCGATACAGCCGCATCAAAAATGTCGGTTTGAGTCACAATGAACGCGGTTTGATACCCACTCCATGAATGCCCATGTAGCCCTAACTTATCCGGATCTGCTATCCCTAATTCTACTAACTTCTGAATACCAGGCACGATACTCTTGGTGGCGGCAAATCCAGGGCGACCTATTTCAAAACGAACATCAGGTAAGAACACCACATAGTCATCACTCACATATTGAGCAAATACCGGCCGATGGTTCGTTTTGGGTTCGTTAAAATCATGCAAACGATCGGTAAAAAACCGGTAGTAATAGGTCATGATAGGATACTTCTTATCCGGGTCATAGTTATCGGGTTTAATGACTATCCCTTGCATATAGGTTCCATCGGTGCTCAACCAATCGACCAATTCAGCACTACCCCAATTCCACCGCTCTTTTAAATCCATATGTAAGGTGGTGTGTTGTTCTACCTGTGCAAAACTCGCATCATCGGCGATCCACAGATTTGGAAATTCATCATAAGCCTCTCGCTTATAGAGAATAGCATCGGCCTCAGAAGCCTTTCCGACAAAAGTGAATTTCTTGTCCTCTTCCAATAATACCTGCGCCCCTTGCGAACCAATGGTTGCCGAATAAAATCCAAAATTCTTGTTCAAATCATGATAGGACGTCAATACCACCGAAGTTCCTGGACTAAGATCCGATGAAGAACCCTCCAAATCCAGCATGCGGAAAATTCGATTCTCGGCTCGCCCTTGCCCACCAGTCAATGAAGAAGCCTCACCGCTTCCAGTGTCAAAACTCCAGACATCAAATTTGTCATAAATGAGCACGTGTTCGTCTCCCTTTGTCCAGCCTGCCACCCCATATCCTGGAACATCGGAGGGGTAATCATGATCTTCATTGAAAAACGGCACATCCATAGAAGCCGTCAAATTTTGAGTTGCTCCCCCTTCAACCCGATATAAATTCCAATGTTTATCGGCATACCAAAGTACAAATTTACCCGTTGGCGAAAGTTGAGGGCGTGAACCAAAGCGTGTTAACAATGGAGTTCGAGTGGCGGTTTTTAGATCGACTAAATACCAATCGGCATAACTACCATCCCAGGTAATCTCGCGTTGATACGGCTGATCATTATATCCCAAAATCTGTCCTTTGTTGTGACTAATCCATACATCCGGCATCGATTTGTCGGCCAATTGAGTCCAAGAAATTTTGCGACTCAAATGTACTACCGAGGTATAGAGATGATTTTTACGCCGATTCCAGGTTACAATTTCTTGCGTTTTAATCAGTGGGTCATCCCCATGCCAAATATCCAATCCCCGATCGCCTACAATGGCATCGATATCATAAATATCTAATTCCTCGGCCGAATCATCGGCTGCTTCGGTGCCTCCCTGTTCGATACTAACCATATCACGATCTCGCAATCCAAAGAAAAGCCGCTCCCCATCATGCGTAAACACCAATCGGTTTCGAGTCCTTAGGGCATAACCCTCGGCAATTTCGCTGGCAGTTACTAAGGTCCGCAGTGATTTTCGCGAAGAATCCCACAATTTTAGATCGGCATCACCTCGCTCGTACTCCTCATTATAAGTTGCAACAGTAAACGCTAAATCAGATGATTTGGCTTCCCAAGTAAGATTCGAATATACACCACGCTCATTTTTTTCCACGGATTGAATCTCCTTCGATTCCAAGTTCATCACATACACCCCATTTTCCGCATCCGAGGTATCAATCACGCTATAGGCCACAAAATTCGAGAGGCTGTCAAATGAAAACTCTCGAACAAAGGGCATTGTATAGTGTTCGCCCGAGCTCAAATCTCTAAGGTGCAGCGGTGTACCCAACATGCTATTTTTAGACTTCAAATCTTGAATATTTTCGGGTTGAAGCTGCCGGTAAGCCAACCATTGTCCATCATTTGAAAATTCAAAGGTCGAAACACTATCAAATTCGCTTACCGATCCATCGGCTAATGAAAGAAGATACATACCCGCCTTGGGAGCCTTTCTTTTCTCTTTCAGCTGTACTGCCAATGCTACATCCTTTCTAGCAGCCACCCATAGTTCATTGGCGGATATAGAAGGACGTGAAGCCGTTTGAAGCCGAAAAATACTACTGCCATTAACCGATTGAGCAACCACATGCCCATCGCCCCTATCAGGCGCCACCGAATAAAGGATCCAATTCCCCTTGGCGGAGATACTGGAACTGGTGATATCTTCAAATTTCATCACATCTTCAAAGCTTAAAACTCCCTGCGCTTGAATGGTCGTGGGCAGAATAAAAAGTATAGCGTAAAAAAGGTGTCGAATTGTTTTCATAATCGTACGATAGGGTCGATATTGTTCATGATTAATAGTTGAGCAAACAATAAAAGATTATTCGTACTTAATTAAAAGGATTGACTACTCATATCTATCTAACTATACTTTCAAAAAAAGTCTATGCGTATTTTTTTATTCCTATCACTGATTATTTGTGCCTGTTCTTCGAAACCATCACCTACCCCAGTTATTGATTGGGGCTCGAATCCTTGGCCGGAAATTAGGAAAGAACGACTGAAGAGCCTTTTACCTGAAGCTATGAAGACCGTTGGAGTGGATGCTTGGTTAATCATTTGTCGCGAAAATGATAATGACCCTCTGGCCGATCATATTGGTGGCGAAAATGCAGGAGGCACTGCTGTCTTTTTATTTTATTTTGATGATCAAGGGTACCATTCAACGGTTTTTTCTCCTGTTGGAGAAGCCACCGCTCTTGACGAATTAGATATACATGATACGGTAATCCCGGTGCAAAGAGGAAAATCGGCCATTGTAGATGCCGCTGAATTCCTAGCTACATTATCGTTAAATAGCATTGCCATAAATACCTCGGAAACCAATAAACTCGCCGATGGCATATCCCATTCGCAGTACAAATCACTCACCGAAGCCATGATAGGGTCGGAAAATATTACTAAACTCGTTTCATCTGAAAATCTTGTTTACGAATGGTTAAGTATCAAGTTACCGGCTGAGGTTGAAATCATGCGTAAAGCAGCCGAACTAACCGCTGCCTGGCAACTAGAAGCGTACGAAACCATTATTCCAGGTAAAACCACAGATGCCGATGTGGCCGCTTTTTTAGATGCAAAAATGGAAGAATATGGCGTTGGGGAAGCATGGAGTCCTAGTCAAAATCCTAACGTTAATTCAGGACCTGATCGAGGTCACTCTCATTCTACCGATAAAGTGATTATGCCTGGAGACGTAATTCAAACCGACTTTGGAATAAAGTTATATGACCGTTGGGTAAGTGACATTCAACGTTTCGCTTATGTGCTTAGACCCGGTGAAACAAAAGTACCTGACGATATTCAATACTATTGGGAATCGGGGCGAGATGGAGGTTTTGCAGCATTTCACACCATGAAACCAGGAATAAGAGGAGAAGATGTAGATGCTGCTCAACGAGCACTTATGGAAAAAAATGGAAGTGAATATGTCATGTGGAGCACGGGTCATCCGGTAGGTTATGTAGCTCACGATGCAGGACCTAATCTTGGCGGATCCCATACCCCAGGACAACGTGCAGCGGCTCAACTTCTTTTGAAACCGGGGATGGTTTTTGCTTTTGATGGCTTTCATGCGTGGCAACTCACAGATAGCACTACCAAAACCATAAGTGTAGAAGAAATGGCAGTAATCACTGAAGAAGGCGCCGAATACTTAATACCTCCTCAACAGGAATTAGTGCTTATTAATGGAAAATGAGTGCTTTTTTAGTCTGTAATTTAAGAGCTAACTGTTTTCCCAACTCCTGTACATAACCTTATGATTCGAACCGTGCTTCCCAAAGATGCCAAGGCGATTAGTGACCTTTACAATTACTACATCCGAGAAAGTACAGCAACTTTTGAGGAAGTTGTATTGGACGCTTCCGAAATGGAGAAACGGATACAAGCGCATAAACCAGAGTATTGGTTGGTATTCGAGCAATCATCCGAAATTTTAGGCTTTGCGTATGCCAAACCGTGGAAAGAGCGTTCGGCCTATCGATACACCATGGAGGTAAGTGTTTATATAGATCCTAAACACCACAGAAAAGGGATCGGTAAATCACTTTACGAGTTGCTCTTAGAGCGTCTAAAAGTTGCAGATATCCATGCGGTAGTCGCTGGAATCACCTTGCCCAATCCTTCGAGCATAGACTTTCATGAATCTTTGGGCTTCACAAAAGTCGCCCACTTTAAGGAAACAGGTTTCAAATTTGGGCGATGGATAGATGTAGGGTATTGGGAAAAAATACTCTCCTAAAAAAATACGTACGACCCTTATTTAAATATCCGGTTACCTTCAACCCGATTATGATTCTGAAACTTTTTTAAAATCCTTAATAGCCATTGAAGTAAAGAACGGTATCAGGACTATACCTAAGGAAAAGAAAAGGAGTGAAACTATTTTCACCTCATGATAAAAAAGCTCGGTAACCATCCATAGGCTATTCGCCAGCAACCATACAGCTAGTAATAGATGTCCAAATAAATAATATTTTCGCTTTTCTGTGAATATGAGATAAATAGAAATGCTAATGGTTGGAATCGCAAACAGTAAAGAGAAGTATTTAAAGTAGGCTGCTGTTGCTTCGTAGTTAAGAGCTATAAACCATGAAAAATCTTTGATGATCCAGAGGGGAAAATGTATCTGCTCTAATAGATTGAGGTACTTTTGTTTTTTATTCAATTCCGTTGATTAGTTAACAAGCAAATAAACTCATATTTGACTTAAAAAACTATACTCTAAAACCAAAAAAAAGCGTACAATTGATTTAGTTATTTGATGTTTAAACGAGTGTGAATAGGCCCTTACGCTTCACTTTAAGAGCCAGCTAAACAACGTTCTCTACGCTCAAATAGATAAATAACCAATAAGCATCTATGAAAACACTATTGGTCTCTAAATGGGGAGACTCGCTGGATGTGGCCTACCAGCTTTTAAGAGAAGGGCACGAAGTAAAAATGTACATACAGGATAAAATCAATCGTGAAATCGGTTATGGTTTTGTCCAAAAAACCAATCAATGGGAGCGATTTGTAGATTGGGCGGACCTGATCATTTTTGATTACACAGGATTTGGTTCTATAGCAGACAGCCTACGAGTACAAGGCAAAATCGTATTTGGTGGTTCTGAGTATACCGACCGATTGGAATTAGATCGAAATTTTGGTCATAAAGAGTTAATAAAACATGGCATAAAAGTACTGGCTTCAAAAGAATTCAGCCAGTTTAGCGAGGCCATAAACTATATTGAACTTCACCCCGATGCCTATGTAATAAAACCCTGTGGTGAAACCCAAGAACTCAAGCAATTACTTTTTGTAGGGCAAGATGATGAGGGTAAAGACGTGATTCATATGTTAAAAGCCTATGAAAAAACATGGGGATCGGAGTTTGGAACCTTCCAAATTCAACGAAAAGTTAAGGGGGTAGAAATTGCAATCTCAGGCTTTTTTAATGGACAGCAGTTCCTACGACCATTCAATATCAATTTCGAACACAAAAAATTATTTCCCAATGAACTAGGAGTTTCTACTGGCGAAATGGGGACTTCTATGTATTGGTCTAGTCAATCGGTACTCGCCGAAAAAACACTGTTAAAACTAGAACGAACTCTCGCATCTCATAATTTTAGAGGTCATTTAGATATTAATGCGATCGTGAACGGACATGGTATTTATCCATTAGAATTCACCTCTCGATTTGGTTACCCTCAAGTCTATATTCAGAAAGACGCCATTACCGAAGACTTTGGCCATGTACTATTAGATGTGGCAAATGGAAGCAAAAAGAGCTTGCAGGTACGTAAAGGATTTCAAGTAGGCGCTTATATGGTTGTACCACCCTTCCCCTTCAATGATCCCAAAAGCTTCCGACTCTTTTCAAAAGACTCGGTTGTGGTGTTCAAAAACCAAAGCAGAGAAGGCATTCATCCCGTACAAGTAAAAAAAATTAATGATCAATGGTTGGTCACGGGAGATTCAGGAATTGTTGTATTGGTCACTGGGACGGGACTCACCATAAAAGATGCCCAAAAAAATATGTACAACCGGATGTCCAATATCATAATTAACAATAGCTACTATAGGAACGATATTGGAAATAGGTGGGCAGAAGACTCCGATAAATTATTGTCTTGGGGGTATATATAAATGATCGATTCACCGCTGAAACATCCTAAAAGTAAAGCCATTTCCCTAGTCTCTTTGCCAACTCGATTACACTTAGAATTTGAGCTGCATATGATGAAACTCGAATCGGTTGATGATTCCTTTTTTTCGTTCTTACCTGAAGATTGGAGGTCAGAACTCCTTCCTCAATGGGATCATTTGAAATCAACATCGCCTGTGTTCACATTAGGCTCCAAAGAAAGCATCCACTGTATGGGCATTATTTTTGAACATGAGCCACCTCGACTTAGTAGGTATGAGCAAAAGCATGCTTCTCAATATAGGGATTATGTGTATTTAGGTTATCTGTACACAATACCTGAGTACAGACAACAATCACGAGCGCGTTATTGGGTCCAGATCATTAAGGAGTTATATAAATCACGTGGTATTTGGCTAGCCATAGAAGATCTTGGGTTACAGATCTTCTACGAAAAATTAGGTTTTGTAGCAACTGAGGCCTCGTATCAAGATGAAAGAATCTACTACTTGCCCCCCTACTCACTCTAACTCTTCATCACTAAGCCTGATTATTTTATTATTCATTGGCTTACTTTTTTTAATAATTTCAAGTATATCTATTTATCCATCAACTACCAATAAACGACCCTAGTCTTTAGTGTAACCAATCCTCATGACCATACTATCTATTAAGACAACTCTTTTATCCTTGAGTCTATTACTTGCTATTAATCTCGCACCTTGGACTCTAATTTCAGCTTCTTCGGTAGCAGCTAATCATCAAAGTTATTTCGGTGAGCCAACCGTGGTATCGGATTCGGTCGATCATGTACAAGCACAAGAAGATTTAGAAACAAGTTTTAAAAATATCGCAGCACGATACGACATGATGGGTGGTATTCTTGCTCTTGGTTGCCAAGAATCAGAGCCCCAATTCTTTCCAGTAGGTTGGTCAGATGATTACAGCCAAACTCCCATAACAGCCGATACCCCTTTTCGCATTGCCAGCATTTCTAAAATGATCACAGCACTTGGCGTTATGAAACTCGTACAAGAAGGCGTACTTGATCTAGATGCTCCTATCGATAACTATCTCGGATTCCCGGTTAGGCATCCCCTTCATCCCGATTCCCCCATCACAACTCGCATGATGCTTAGCCATCAATCTTCGATCATGGATGGTACTGCGTATAACCGTTTCTTGAGCTTTAGTTATTCAAGTGCGGAAACACCATCACTAGAATCTTTATTAAACGCAGAAGGCGAGTTTTATTCTGAGGAGCTTTTTCATCCCGAAAAACCTGGAAATTGGTTTCAATACTCTAATTTGAATTATGGCATTTTAGGTACACTGATTGAAGCGGTTTCTTCAAAAGCATTTGACGTGTTCATCAAAGAAGAAATCCTTATACCACTAGGTATTCAAGCTGGCTTCAGCTCCTACACCCAAAGCTATGATGTATGGCCAGC
>RFPJ01000160.1 GCA_009926145.1 Bacteroidota bacterium | reverse complement strand
GCCTTGCTCTATGCCTAACTCCAAGGTGCGTCGTTCTGCAACACTATCACCGTTCGACACAAAGACGGAATAACTTCGCTCGAGTTCTATGGTATTAGATTCTGGATTTACCACTGTTTCAACACTTCAACCAGAGCACTTCTTGGTATCACAACGGCATTTTCTTTGGTCTGAATATTGATCAAATTTTCAACTAATACACCAGGATAAATAGCATTTCCAACTTCAGTAAGTGTGATAACAACCTCTCCAAGTCCTGTAGTTGGGTCCAATTGAGGACTCTTACGAGAAATCACCCCCCGAGCCGATATGGCAGATTCGTTGGATACTCGCAGTTGAACCGTTTGGCCTATTATTACAGCTCTCCAATCTTGTATAGGTAAGAAAATGCGACTCTCATAGCCACTATTGCTCGCAAGTTCAAATAGGGTTTGTCCTGAAGGAGCTAGGTCACCTACTTCAAGTGCACGACTTACAACCACACCACTAACGGGCGCGCGAACTTCGGTGAAGTTAAAGTTTTCTTGCGCTTGAGTTAGTGAAGCTTTAGCAGATTCTAATTGTGCAATGGCATTTCGATAAGTGGCCAGGGCAATTTCATATTCACTGTCGCTAATCAATTCTTTTTCGAGTAACTGTAGCTGACGGTCATATTGGGTACTGTCTCGCTGAAGAGCAATTTTACTTTGCTCAACCTGAGCTTTTGCTTGGTTTAGCTGATCTCTAAATGTTTTATCGTAAATCTTCGCCATGAGTTGCCCGGCTCTAACTTCATCACCTAAATCTACGTAGATGTTGGTTAGTCGGTTTGAAACTTGTGGAGCCACAGTTACTAAATCTTGAGCCTTTACCGTACCATAGGAGCGTACTTGGTCTGCTATGGTACTCTGGCTTACAGTTATAGTTTCCACGCTGGTTGCACGATTGGCTGAGAAGCCTGCAAATCGACTAAAGTCAGGCCTTTGAGATGAGGAGTCGTCCCCGCCGCACTGAAGAATGAATAAAGCAGGAAGTAATAAGAGAAACAGATGTTTTTTCACAATAATAAATTTAAATCAATTGAGTTTTCTTCGGTTTGAAGAAAAGATTTTTACATATAAAGCA
The DNA here is from genome assembly GCA_009926145.1 of Bacteroidota bacterium. Classification (GTDB taxonomy): domain Bacteria; phylum Bacteroidota; class Rhodothermia; order Balneolales; family Balneolaceae; genus UBA1275. The sequence continues at coordinate 936 of RFPJ01000160.1, read as the reverse complement.
TAACGTTTAAAGTTCGTGAATTAGTTCACTATGCAATAGTCTTATCTTGTAAAAAAAAGCAACGTAAAATCTTGAAATCGATAGATTTGAGACATTTGATTTCCTATTTTATGTGCCTAGTCAACCTCTGTACATTAAACCTCACCTTTCAATTAATACAACTCAATGAAATTTTTTATCGATACCGCCAATCTAGAAGAGATCCAAGAAGCCAATGACCTAGGCGTTTTGGATGGTGTAACCACCAACCCAAGTCTTTGTGCAAAAATCGGGGTTCGAGACTTCGAAGGTCACATTAAAAAAATATGTGATATTGTAGAGGGTGATGTTTCTGCAGAAGTAGTTTCAACCAGTTACGAAGACATGGTCGCTGAAGGACGTGCAATAGCTCAAATAGCTGATAATGTAGTCGTAAAAATCCCCCTAATAAAAGATGGTATAAAAGCCATAAAAACCTTCTCAGAAGAGGGGATTAAAACCAATTGTACCTTATGTTTTTCAGCGACACAGGCCCTCATTGCTGCTAAAGCGGGTGCCACCTATATATCTCCTTTCTTGGGTAGATTGGATGACATCAGTACCAATGGAATGACTCTGATTGAAGATATCGTTCAGATCTATTTGAACTATGGTTATGCCACCGAAGTATTAGCTGCTAGTATCCGTCATCCTATGCATGTCCTAGAATGTGCAAAAGCAGGTGCTGATGTGGCGACCATGCCGCTCAATGTGATTACCGGTTTACTAAAGCATCCATTAACCGATTCAGGACTCGAACGATTTTTGCAAGATTGGGATAACTTGCAAAAAAGTCTAAACTCCTAGTTTACGCAGGTCCAATAAGGTCTTGAGCAATGATACTTGAGGAAAGTACGCCTGGGAGTCCAGCTCCCGGGTGCGTTCCTGCTCCTACAAAGTATAATTCATCCACATCTT
>RFPJ01000159.1 GCA_009926145.1 Bacteroidota bacterium | reverse complement strand
AGACGCATTCAAACAATTGAAAAAAACTCCTAATAAAGATTACTTTATCACAGGGGATACCAGTAAACATGCGGGTTTCACGGAAGAAGCTGGGTTCGAGGCAATTAACAAATATGCCGAGATGGATGAATTTCCTGATGCCATCTTCTGTCTAAACGATTCTATGGCACTTGGTGCGCTTCATGCTATATCACGATTAGGACTTAAAGTTCCAGAAGATGTGGCTATTATGGGTTATGACAACATCAAGTTGAGTAAATACTTAGATCTAACCACCATCGATCAACAAATGCATACCATTGGTACACAGGCAATTTCGCGTCTATTGACGATCATCAAGACCAAGGATACCCAGTTGTTCCAGACCATGATCAATCCAATTTTGATTCCCCGAGGATCTACCAAGAAAAGCTAAGATACTACCATTGGACATTAACCAAGCACTACCCTACTGTATTACACGTACAGAATTACCCCAGTTAACAAGCCCTTACCGAGGTAAAGTACGTGAAGTATATGAATTAAATGACCATACCCTTGGTATAGTGGTCACAGATAGAATATCCGCTTTTGATTTCATCATGCGGCAAGCTATTCCATTTAAAGGGCAAATTCTAAATAAGTTAGCCGCTTTTAGCTTTTCTAAAGTTTCGGATATTCTACCTAACCACATTATTGACGTTCCGCATCCCAATGTGACCATCGCAAAAAAATGCAGCCCCATTCCCATCGAGGTCGTTTTTAGAGCACATCTTACGGGTCATGCCTGGCGAGAATACAAGAGTGGAAAACGCACATTGTGTGGAGTCGAAATGCCAGATGGACTCAAAGAACATGACCCTTTTCCTGAGGCCATCCTAACCCCAGCAACCAAAGCGATGGAAGGCCATGATGAAGACATTTCTGAAGCTGAGATCCTATCTCGTAATATAGTGGATGCTGACCTATGGGAGCAGATAAAAGATGCAGGATTTCAACTCTTTAAACGCGGGCAAGAAGTCGCCCACCAACAGGGGCTCATTCTGGTGGATACTAAATATGAATTTGGATTGTATGAAGGCGAGCTCACCCTCATAGATGAAGTTCATACAACCGATTCGTCACGATACTTTTATGCCGATGGTTTTCAAGAGCGACAGGATAAGGGTATTCCTCAGCAGCAACTATCCAAGGAATTTTTACGAGAATGGCTGATGGAACACCAGTTTCAAGGCTTAGAAGGTCAAAGCTTACCCGATTTACCCGATGAATTTAGAATAGAAGTTTATAACAGATACGCAGAGCTGTACCAACTTTTGACTGGTGAACGCTTTCAACCCGAGTTAATTACCCATATTAATGAGGATTTAGAAGGTCTTTTTAATCCTTATCTCGACTGAGAATACCTTTTGCAGGCATTATTGTAAGCTCCTCAACTACGCTCCTTGCGCTTAATTGGGTAAACCCATAGATCATTTCAGCGACATCCATGGGATTGATCAGACGCTCAGGATCAACATCAATACCGTCCCATGAACTTGAGAATGTTTGACCTAGTAAGATATTACACACCCCAATATGAGGATGATTTCTCTCACACATCACTCGCAAAGAGCGACCATAGCCCAAAAGTGCATGTTTACTAACCGCGTAGGCCGCTGCATCATCATAACCTTCGACACTCGCTTTAGAACAAATATTAACAACCAAAGAGTGATTCTGAGCTTTCAGATCATTGAACCAATGTTGCGTGCAAGCAATCGCTCCCAATACATTAATTCTAAACTGTTCTTCGTAATCGCTTAAGGTATCCTGAGCCATATCTTGGAACAAAAAATGGCCCGCATTATTAACAAGCACCGCTATTTTTGGAAATTCTACTGGAATCTCCAGTTTATCTACTAAGGACTCCTCTAATCTAAAATCAAAACCGTGTCCTATGACTTGAGAGGCACCCATTGATAAACATTCCTCAACGACTTCTTGTACATGATCGCGGTTTCGAGCCATCAACACTAAGGCATATCCCCTTCGAGCAAAACTTCTAGCAATTTCCCGTCCAATACCTCTGGAAG
>RFPJ01000158.1 GCA_009926145.1 Bacteroidota bacterium | reverse complement strand
CCTCATACATACGAGAAAGAACTGCAAACTGTATAGCCGAACGAGATTCACTCACGTTTTTAATGATGGCTGCTGAAGTTCCCAATTCCAATACACCGGTTACATCTCCCTCATCAACCGCTAAGACCGCTTCGTATTCTTCACGAACTTCATCTTTATCGACCATTACGCCATTAAAAGGAGTGGTAGATTGTTGCAAAACCAAAAATACAGAATCATTCTCCGCAGCGGCAAAATCTGCTCTTAGATTCTCGAGTTCTTGTCTGATAACCGCAGAATCCTCTGAGGTAGGTAAGGTGCTAAATCGAACAAATTGTGCTCTATACGCCTTTTCTTGTTTATAAAGTTCTTTATTGGCGTTGTAATACGCCCGCACATCGGCATCCGACACTTCAATAGACGCTTCATCTACTTCACTATATGGAAAACGTAGATATTCCAATTCAGCAAAAGTATTACGGCGGGTAAATTCACGTTCCACTTCGGCTTGGGTTACTTGTAGGCCAGAAGTAATGTAGTTCGTTAGTTTTTCTTGACGTCGCTTTTGGCGTAATTGAAGCTCAATAGCAATAGCTTCTTGGCTATACTGCTCGTCTGAAAGCACATTTTGAACCATAAATCGATCAATGGTACCATCTTCGCGCTGGAAATATTGGCGAATAAGCGGATCTGGATTTTCTCCGTACACCATACTCAACAGCTCATCGTCAGTCACCGTGATTCCAAGCTCATCCATTTTTTGTTCCAATAATTTAGAACTCACAATTTCATCCCAAACCTGAGATTCATACGCCGCTCGTAATTCTGGCGTCATGCTCTGTCCGGTTTGCTGGCTGTAGGCATTGGAATAGTACTGAACCCGGCTATTGTATTCTTCATAACTAATGGGTTCGCCATTTACAGAACCCAAAGATCTAGGGCCCATCATTAACGCATTAGGGTCAAATACATCCATGACCACCCATAAAAGACCAAAAGATCCTATTAATATCCACAAGATAACTCCAGTGTTATCTCTAAATTTTCCCATTACACCCATGACAGGTTTCCTCTAAATCGTACGGTTAATTGTTGATTTTTCCGGCTGTTAACCGGCATTCTACAAGCTAGAGTTCTTAGCTCAAAGGTCTTGACTTACCTCAAAGGCAAAAACAAGGGTTTCATTGATCTAAATAAACAATAGCAAGGTGGCAAATATACGCCAATAAGGTGGCAATTAAAAGTAAAAGCCACGGTCTTTAGACATGAATAAGCCTAAAATAATTCAAACAATCGTAAATGCTTCAAATAACGCTTTGGATCCTCGTTAATTCCCTTAATTAATAGGTTTAAATTGAAGGCTAGAGAATCGGCATTTTGATAAAATGAGGGGTCGTTTAAGAGCAATCCTAGACTTCCTTCACCACTGTCCATTTTTTGTAAGACCGACTGAAGACTCTGGGAGGTTAGCGTTAATTCTTTGGTTAGGATGTTCATTTCGGCACTTAAAACCTCGAGATTCTGAATACTCTGCTCAATAGAAACTCTCGAGGAATCACTGATATCACCAATATTGTCTAGGGTCTGTTTTGCGGATTGAATCATTCCTTCCAATTGATCTGAACTATTTTTTATTACCCCTAGTACATGATCGCTGGTCTGTTTTACATTGGAAAGTGTACCTCCAATGTCATCAGAAGACTGTTGGTTTAAAAAGTCCAATGCCCGAAGCTTTTCATTCAGCAAAGTGATCGTGACCGCTACCGAATCACTAATTGCGGTCCCTCGATCAGTAAACACATTTAAGAGTCCCTCTTTTTGAATCCCTTTGAGTGATGAACCCCATTCCATGGTTTCTTGTGAATCAGACTTAATAATTCGAATGGTAGAAGAACCTAAAAAATCAGGCGCCGCTAACTGAGCCATGGATCCTTTCGGTAAGCGTATATCTTCGGTGATATTTAAAGTAATTAATGCACTATCCTCTTCAGGTATATACTGCATTTCGCGCACTGTCCCAATTTTAAACCCATTTAAGTAGACATTACTCCCTCGAATCAGTCCTTCTACGCTTTCAAATTTGGTGTATAGTAAATTGACCTGCGAAAAAATTGGTTCGT
>RFPJ01000157.1 GCA_009926145.1 Bacteroidota bacterium | reverse complement strand
ATGAAAAATATCACTACTCAATCCAAGTTGAATGAGCGTTTTCGTAGTGCCGAGTCCATTGAAAAGATCAGAGCGGAAGAAATTGATCACCAGTTTCTTTTTCGTAGCGGCGATGATTTCACATTTATGAATAATCAAACCTATGAACAAATCGTTTTAAACACCGATCAAGTTAATGAAGAAACAGCAAAATTTTTACAAGATGGCATGGAAGTTTCAATTGAGTTTTATGATGAAAAACCCATGACCGTTAACCCCCCTGAACAATTGGTAGTGGAAATTGCCGAAACGGAAGCGGTCGTCAAAGGACAAACGGCCTCCTCCTCTTATAAGCCTGCTCTTTTAACGAATGGAGTTCGAGTCACTGTACCTCCTCATATTGAAACTGGCGATAAAATTAAAATTAACACGAAAGAATTAACTTACTTAGAAAAATCTAAGTAAGTCTTACATGGCCATCATCCCTCCCGTCATTGTTGTTATGGAAAAAGCATGCCGAAGTGCGGCCAAAGGATTGGTGCGCGATTTTGGAGAAATAGAAAAACTTCAAATTTCCAAAAAAGATAAAAATGATTTTGTCTCCTCAGCTGATTTAAAAGCTTCCCAAACCATCAGCTATCATCTTGAAAAAGATCGACCCGATTTTCTTCAAATTGATGAGGAAAGTTATTCTGACCAAGACGCAGAAAAACTTCAAGGGGATCAACCCGTATTTGTATTTGACCCTTTAGATGGAACGAAAAATTTTATTCATGGTAATGGTTATTTTGCTGTTTCTATTGGATTAATGCATAAGAAAGAAATTATTGCCGGTGCTACTTATAATCCAATCCTCAATGAATTTTTTTGGGCGCATAAGGGCGAAGGGGCTTGGATTAATAACTCTCGTCTACGAGTCTCTCAGCGAAATCATCTGGAGGGAAGTATGTTTGCCACCGGCGTTCAAATTAAACACCCAGATATCTTAAGTCGAGGAATAGCGCAAGCTTCGCATTTACTGCAACAAACCAGTGTAAGGATCATGGGTTCAGCGGCCCTTGATTTAGCTAACGTTGCCTCAGGAAAATTTGATGGTTTTTGGGCATCGCGATTAAATTTATGGGATATCATCGCGGGTATGATTTTAGTGAAAGAAGCGGGGGGAGTTTGTCAAAACCTGCAAGGCAAAGACTTCAATCCGCTGGAAGATGAAACTCTCCTCGCCTCCAGTGCCGCCATTAGCCAAGAATTCCAACAAAATTTGAAAAATATTACTTGATTTTTCAAGCGTTGATCTCTATTTTCATCAAACCATGAAAGAAAAGATACACCCGGATTATCACGAAATAACTGTGGAACGTACCGATGGATCCACTTATACCACCCGCTCCACTTGGGGTAAAGCTGGTGATACTATGAAATTAGAAATCGACCCTCTCTCTCACCCTGCCTGGAACCAAGGTTCTGGTAAAATGGTAGACTCAGGAGGTCGTGTGGCTCGTTTTAAAAATAAATATAAATCTTTTAAGATTTAACCATAATTACTGATGTCTGAAAATAAACCTTTAATGCCTCTTGCTACTGCTGTATGGCTCGTAGATAACACAGCGCTAAGTTACCTTCCTTTATCGGTTCGCCAAGAACGACCCAAAGCCATTGCTTGGTTAATTCGTGAATATGGAAAAATAATGACGGATACTCAGATCGCCAAGCTAACAAGTTCTACCAAACCTACCGTGGCGAATATTCGTGCGGGCAATCAATCTCAACCCATCACAGAATTTAGAAATCCTACTGACTTAGGTTTATGTTCGTATGAAGAGTTAGAGCAGTTAGTGGAAAAAGGTAAGCGCAAAATTGAGCGTGAAAAAAAAGCAAAAGAAAAAGCTGATAAACAGCAGTAAACTATTCCTTCGTAAAGAATAAATAAACGTTTCCAAGCGGCACTCCAAATTTTTTCATTGTAGCCTTATTGAACACTCGTTTGCTATCTTGCATAATTAACCAGTCATCAAACTTCACTAGCATAATACCATCGCCATACTTTAACTTTAAGGTGTAATGCCAGTTGATAGCATTACCGGATCTCTCCCCTTGAGCAATCCCTTTTATATCAGTGGAATTACCTTCGTAAGTTGTCTCACTAGTTTTAGTAATTTCCCAGCGACGGAACTCCTCTTC
>RFPJ01000156.1 GCA_009926145.1 Bacteroidota bacterium | reverse complement strand
TGGTGTTGGATGCATCGACGGTCCAACAGTTAGAATTCAAGGAAGAGTGGGTTGGTCTTGTGCGGAAAATATGATGTCTGGAAAAGTTGTTGTTGAAAACAACGCGGGCTCATGTTTTGGCGCAGCTCTTCGTGGCGGTGACTTAATTGTAAAGGGTAACGCAGGCGCACGTTCTGGTATTGATATGAAAGGCGGAACTATCATGATTGGTGGTAATGCAGGTGCATTTACTGGCTTCATGATGCAACGTGGCCGTATCGTAGTCTGTGGTGATGTTAGTGCTAATATGGGTGACTCCATGTACGATGGAATGATCTTTGTTGGCGGTGAAGTAAAATCTCTTGGTAGTGACTGTGTTCCAGGCGAGATGAATGAGTATGAAGTAAAATGGTTGGAACAAAAACTCAGAAATGCTGAAATCGATTCTAAGGTTCCTGCTAGTAAATTCAAAAAATTTGTCGCCGGTAGAAAACTTTGGAACTATGACAACTTAGAGCCAAGTGAAAGAAAAGGAATTTTAGGTTAGGAGCGAATATGGCAAAAAGAAATACAACATTATTAGGTAAAAATTCAATTTTTACTCCCGAGGTAATGGATGATATCCATATCAAAGCTCAATTAGGACGTTACAGAATGAGAGGTATGGCTCTCATGAAGAAAATTCCTCATTGGGATGACTTGGTATTTTTACCCGGTACATTAACACGTTTTGTGATCGAAGGTTATCGTGAAAAATGTTTAACAGAAACAATCATTGGTCCTCGAGCGAAAAACCCTATTAAATTAGATATCCCAGTTTATATCACAAGTATGAGTTTCGGAGCGCTCTCTTATGAAGCCAAAACTGCTTTAGCAAGAGGTGCAACGATGGCAGGAAGCGCTACTTGTTCAGGTGAAGGCGGCATGATCCCTGATGAGAGAAGATATTCTAATAAATGGTACTATCAGTGCATTCAATCACGTTATGGTTTTAATCCCCACCACGCTCAACTCGCAGATGCGATTGAAGTCTTTATCGGACAAGGTCAAAAAGTAGGTATGGGTGGTCACTTAATGGGACAGAAGGTTACCGACCAAGTAGCTGAGATGCGTTCATTGCCTGCAGGTATTGATCAACGTTCTCCTGCTCGTCACCCTGACTGGATGGGACCAGATGATTTAGCATTGAAGGTAGCTGAATTAAGAGAATTAACCGATAACCAAGTACCTATCCAACTAAAACTAGGTGCCTCTAGGGTTTATGATGACGTCAGAATGGCTGCAAAATGTGACCCTGACTCTATTTTCTTAGACTCCATGGAAGGTTCTACTGGTGCAGGTCCTCACGTAGCAGCTGCAAACACTGGTATTCCTGGAATTGGTGCGGTCAGAGAAGCAAGAAGAGCTTTAGATGACGTGGGTAAAACTGGTCAAATTTCACTTATTTATGCAGGTGGTATACGTGATGGTGTTGATATGGCAAAAGCATTGGCATTAGGTGCAGATGCAGTCGCCATTGGTACAGCGGGACTAGTAGCATTAAATTGTAACAAAGATATTCCAGAAGCTGACTTTGAAAAAGAAATGGGAGTGGAGGCAGGTTACTGCTATCACTGTCATACAGGTAGATGTCCTGTGGGTGTTGCAACTCAAGACCCAATTTTAAGAAGTCGATTAGATCCAACTGAAGCTGCTGAAAGAGTCTATAATTTACTTAATACAATGACTTTAGAAGCTCAGTTGATGGCCAGAGCTTGTGGTAAAACAAACATCCATTCTCTTGAGCCAGAAGATTTAGCTGCATTAACAATGGAAGCATCAGCAATGGCAAAGGTTCCGCTTGCAGGAACTGATATGACTGTTGGTGTCAATAACTACCACTCAATATAGAAAGGAGTAAAAGATGGCAAAAGCAACAAAAACAAAAAAGAAATCTTCTGCTCTTAAAGGAAAAAAGGGTGGATACCAGGCAGTAGGTGGAGCAAAGTTAAAAGATAAAGATATTAAGACCGAAAGAGAAAAGTCGATTGGTCAGCATATTGGATATCGTTATGACGTGAACCTAATACCTGATTATTCTAAACTAACTCCTTTTTTAAAGAAATATATTGAGGTAATGGGGTGGGATGATCTTAACTGGCTAGAGGATGTTCATATGGGCTATGAAGGTGATAAACCTGCTGTATTTGATCGTAATGCTAATGGTTGGA
>RFPJ01000155.1 GCA_009926145.1 Bacteroidota bacterium | reverse complement strand
ACCAAAGCCTTTAAAGTTACTACCGATGCTTTTGCCCAAGGTGATAACAGATTGGTAAACCACAAGTCCTACTATTTCATGGCACTAGCTTATGCCTACAACAACTATGAAGAGTATGATCCAACCAATCCAAACCCTGAAGCACAAACAAGAGCTTTCTTAGCTTCTCGTAAAGCTGCCACAGGTCCTATTCTTCCGGTAAGTGGTATTCCTCATAAAATTGAAACCGAAAATGGAGGTACTGTGGCCAATGCAGAATTTGGTCAAGAAATAGCAGTTACCAGAATAGAAGGAATTGGTAATGGTGGCAATGCACTTGAAATGAGGGTTGAAGACAGAGAAAAAGCACTTGAAGCTCCCTACTATAGAGTGCTTAACCCAACCTATGAAGCAGGAGGTGCCCCAATAAAAGTAAAAGTGGTTGACCCATTAGCTATAAAAGGTGGTACTTACACCGTTCAGTTTGTAGATTCATTAGACCCATTTAATCCAAATCAAGATACCGCAACTTCATTTGCTTATGAGTTAACCAATGCATCTTACGTTATTACATCAGATGCCTTAGAAAATCCTATTGAGTTTGATGGAACCATAGCCGTAGGAACAGAAAACCTAATCTTAGATTTAGGTATCTCGGTTTCTATTGAGCAAACAGCATCTCCCGGACAAAGAGTTGCCGCCAACAATGGTTTTATATCAGCCTCTATTGAGTTTGAAGACCCAACCAATGAATGGTTAACCGGAGTAACAGACCAAGATGGGTTTGTGCCTGATAACTGGATATTAGCAGGAAAAACTGCTGCAGAAAACGATGCACAAACAGCAGTATTCGAACCCGACTTTGACGATTGGGATTGGTACTTTGACAATGGTGTAACCGATAGAAGAAGTTTAGATGACGATGAAGTATACGAAGGTGTACTCAATGGAACATGGGCGCCATTTAGGTTAGCCGCAGACCATAGCTATGGTCCTATCCCAACCTTTGGGTGGAATAAGAACATCGACCAAAGGTCGTTCTTCTTCAACTCACCTGATGGGTTTAATAGAAACGATTTTAATCAGCTAAATTACCTGCATAGTGTAGATATCGTAATTACTCCTGACCAAAGTAAATGGACAAGAGTACCTGTTATTGAAATGGGAGATACCAACACCGAAGAAAGCGTACAAAGAGGAAGACTTAGAGCAGGACGTTCATTAGATAAAAACGGAAACCTTGCCGATGTAGGAGCATCTGCCTCAACAGATGAAAACAGTCCGGCTTATATCTCTGCTACAGGAATGAGTTGGTTCCCCGGTTATGCAGTAGATCTTGAAACAGGAGAACGTTTAAACATGGCTTTTGGAGAATCTTCTTACCTCGTTAAAGAAAACGGTAGAGACATGATTTGGAACCCAACATCTAACTTGTTTGAGGGTCCGTTTAGCGATGTGCGTTTAGGAGGGTTACATTACATTATGGTATTTAGAAACAATGTGGTAGAAGATGGAAGAGTAGCCAAAAACAATCAAGCTACCAACCCATACTCAAACCCTGCCAACAGATTACCTGCTTATGATGCAGGTGAAAAAATGGTAGAGTACCTCAAAGAAAATAGCATACGCTCATTGGCCAATGTTTACAGAGCAGGAATGTGGGTAGGTTTACCAATGATTACTCCAACAACAGAGTTCACCACAATGGCAGATGGTTTAGTACCATCAGAGGTAACCGTAAAAATTAGGGTAAGAACACCTTACCAAGCTTATGCTACTACCAATGATTATTTAGCAAGCACCAACAGATTGGTGCCGGGTACAAAATACTTTGTACACCAAGGTCCGTTAAGAGCAGGAGATAGAGAATACAAAAGAGGCCAATACTTTGAGGCTACTAGTCCATTCTTTACCTTGTTAGATGCAAACGAAAGTGATAAGTTGTTACAACCAACCATCAACTTTGGTTTACCTATGTATGAGTTTAACTTAGATGATTTGGTACCTACAACCAACGATGCAGCTACAGCAGAGCAAGCTTTAGAACTTATCAACGTGGTGCCAAACCCATACTATGCTTACTCACAATACGAAACAGATAAACTAGACAATCGTGTAAGAATTACCAACCTACCTGAAAGATGTAACATAAACATCTACACCGTAAACGGAACTTTGGTAAGAACTTACATTAAAGATGATGCATCCACTTCTTTTGTGGATTGGGACTTAAAGAATACTTTCAAAACACCAATCTCGTCAGGCGTGTAC
>RFPJ01000154.1 GCA_009926145.1 Bacteroidota bacterium | reverse complement strand
AACTATCCATGAGTTAATGCAATTAACAAAAGAGCTTAGCATTTCTGGCATGCCGGTTGTGGATGATGAAAAATTGATGGGAATCGTAACTAGAAGGGATTTTGCTTATGCAGACGATGAAAGCAAGCTGGTTTCCACCATCATGACCCCGCTTAAAAAACTTATTACGGTTGAAGAGGGCACCGATCAAGAGACCGTGAAGAAGCTCATGTATGAAAACAGAATAGAAAAAATCTTAGTAGTCGATGGCAGAGATACCCTTACTGGCTTGGTAACTATGAAAGATATTGAAAAATCAGCCAGATATCCCCTTGCAACTAAAGACTCTAGCGGGCAATTACGAGTTGGTGCTGCTATTGGAACTGGTAGCGATACCATGGATCGTGCTCATGCATTGGTTGAGGCTGGTGTAGATTTGCTCGTAGTTGATAGTGCTCACGGTCACTCAAAAAATGTAATTCAGACTATCAAAGCCCTTAAATCTTCTTTTAAAGATGTTGATGTTATGGGAGGGAATGTGGCTACTCCTGAAGGGGCTCAGTCATTACTGGAAGCAGGAGTCGATGCTATAAAAATAGGCATGGGTCCTGGATCGATATGCACTACAAGAATTATTGCTGGCATTGGAGTTCCGCAAATTACAGCAATTATCTCTATAAGAGAGGCTCTTGGGACGGATTGTGTGCCACTGATCGCAGATGGAGGCATCAGATTTTCAGGGGATATTGCAAAGGCAATTGCTGCAGGAGCTGATGCTGTGATGTTAGGTGGAATATTTGCTGGCACTGAGGAGTCTCCAGGCGAGCTTGAACTCTATCAGGGCAGAAGCTTTAAAACATATAGAGGCATGGGGTCGCTAGGCGCTATGTCTGAAAGAAATGATTTAAATAGATATGCCCAAGATACGATAGATCCCGAAAAAATTGTTCCAGAAGGAGTTGAGGGAAGAGTTCCGTTTAAAGGTTGGGTTGTTAATGTCATAAATCAATTGATGGGAGGATTACGTCAAAGTATGGGGTACGTAGGCTGTCAATCTATTGATGAAATGCAACAAAAAACTAAATTTGTAGAAATTACTAATGCCGGTATGTTAGAAAGCCATGTGCATGATGTCATGATTACCAAAGAGGCTCCTAACTATCAGAGAAGTTAGTTAACTTATAGAAAGATAAATTTAGAAAGAAACACAATCGTTAGAAACCAAGCTCCCGAGGAGATCCTTTTGATTTCACCATTTGCAATCTTCAAAACTACATAAGCTATAAATCCCAAAGCAATTCCATTAGCTATAGAAAAAGTAAGCGGGATCATAACTACCATTACCAGAGCGGGCAATAGCTCAGACATCTCTGACCAATCTAGACGTTCCAGACCGCTCAACATTAAAATAGCTACGTAAATCAAGGCACCAGAAGTTGCATAAGCTGGAATCATGCTAGCTAAGGGTGCAAAAAAGATAGCGAGGAGAAATAAGCAGCCAACTGTAATAGCTGTTAAACCAGTTCTGCCGCCTGCTTGCACGCCTGCTGAGCTTTCTACATAACTGGTCACAGGTGCACAGCCAAACAGACTTCCAGCAACACTAGATGTACTGTCTACTTTAAGCGCTTTATCCATTCCTTTAATATTACCCTTGTCATCCACCAGCTTTGCTTGGTTTGCAACCCCCAAAAGAGTACCAGCTGTATCAAAAAGATTAACGAATAAGAAAGACATAATGACGCTAATCATCCCTAGATCTAGGGCCCCCAAAATATCAAGCTTAAGAAAAACTGAAGTAAATTCTGGTGGGCTGGATACTATTCCTCGATACTCTATCATGCCCATTAATATACCTAGAATGGTTACCGTTAATATTCCTATTAGCATCGCACCTGGAACATTCCTAATTGAGAGAACTGCAATAACAAGAAAACTCATTACTGCAAGCAGTGTCTCTGAATGCATCATATCCCCTAAGCTTAAGAGTGTGGCTTCATTGGCAACTATTATTCCACCACTTTTTAAACCTATAAATCCTATAAAGAGACCTACGCCGCAGCCCATAGCAATTCTAAGATTCATTGGGATACTCTCTATCATCCATTGACGCAGTCTGGTAATACTCATGATCATGAACAATATTCCAGCAATGAAAACAGCCCCGAGAGCTATTTCCCATGAATAACCCATTTCTCCTACGACTGTGAATGTAAAAAAAGCATTTAAACCCATGCCAGGTGCCAGACCAATTGGCCAGTTGGCATAGAAGCCCATGGCAATACAAGCAAGTGCTGCAGCAAGACATGTTCCTACAAATACTGCACCTA
>RFPJ01000153.1 GCA_009926145.1 Bacteroidota bacterium | reverse complement strand
TGGAAGAACTCTCTCCACTAAGGTAGGAAGGAGCATTACGAGAAGACTGAGTCATTTGGGTTAAATTGGTTATGTTAAAAAACTGATTTAACCGATACTCAACATTTGATCGTATACCTAAACGCTCAAAGTTATCATCATCTAGTTGAAGTGCACCATCTTGGTTGTCCATTGAACCAGACAGATAATAATTCGTATTGGCTGTTGATCCACCTAGGCTCAAAGTGTTATTTGACGACATTCCATAATCGGATAGGAAATATTCAGACCAATCTCTATTTCCCATGTATTGCCACTGGGATGAATTATTGGGATTGACTCTTACGGCATCTGTACTGTTAGGATTATCTGATCTGTCTCTCGCCCATGCATACATCTCGTCCGAATAATTAATATAATCCCAAGGAGTGGCATCACTCGAGTTTTCCTGCCATCTCATATATACGTAAGGGTCCGTGACTTTTTCAGGAATGACGGTAGGCGTATCCCAACTCGTTCGGTGAGTATAATTCACATTCATTTGCTCACCACCACCGCGCTTTGTTTCAATAAGTAATACTCCAAAAGCAGCTCTAGCTCCATATATAGCTGCAGAAGAAGCATCTTTAAGCACCGAAATACTACTCACATCTTGTGCGTCTAGTAAATTTAAATCGCGGGCTTCTGCTGGAATTCCATCAATTAAAATTAGCGGAGAGCCACCATTAATGGATGTATAACCACGGATATTGATGATTGGCTCGGTTCCGGGAGCACCTGCTGTATAATCAATATTTAGGTTCGGTATTAGCCCTTGTAATCCTTGAGTAACGTTAGAAATAGACCGTAATTCTAAGGCCTCCATATCAACTTCATCAACAGCACCCGATAAATTTGCACGTTTCTGCGTACCAAAACCAACCACGACCGCTTCTTCTAATAGCAATACATCAGGTTCAAGGACAATATTCATCGTTTGCCCCTGAATAATTTGCTCTTTGGTTATATACCCTATGTATGAAAATTTAAGTGTTGTATAACCAGCTGGAACATCCAAATCAAAACGACCCATAGCATCTGTTTGGGTTCCAATAACCACACCACTCGTTGTCTCTGATCCCACAACAACAATACTTACCCCAGCAAGTGGTTCAGAGGTAACAGCATCTGATACAGAGCCTGAAATGGTTTGTGATTGGGCAAACACACTAAATGAATAGCTTGCAAGAAAAGCAACTGCAAAACCTATTCTGTATAAACTGCGTAATATTTTCATGAATAGTTAGTTTGTTTTTAGGTTTAAAGACAAAACAAACTATTCAACAACTATTAGCAATTTGTTATGCTTTTATTTCAGTTATATTACTTTTCACCCTTACACCTTTAAATCTTTAATGTAAGTTTAACAATCAACCTATAATACGTTTAAGAACTTTTTAATTTCGAATATTTGTAGTCCAGATAAATGATTGGTTTGGAGAAGCTAATATTTCAATATTACTCGTGTCTATAATCCGATTTTCTTCACTTGGAAACCTCAAACGACTCATTTGTATAAAAACCTCATAAATATTTCGTTCACTACCTGATTGTTGATAAACCTCACCACCAATGGCAACAACCGGAGTGGGCGTTGCGGAGAAACTTCCTTCTATTCGTTGAAAAACCGAATATTTGAATTTTTTCACCTCCACCTGTTCAATGACCCAAAGACTGTCTTGCTCTGTTAATCCGTAGTCTTGAACCATGGATTGCCACTGATCAAAATGAAACCAGTCCCGAGTACCTACTGCTGAAAATGCTTTTTCATACACTAAGTTAAGTTTATCCTGGCTTCCTAAGCCTGCTTTGGCCATAGAAATGGCATCTATGTTAACCTGAGCCGATTGATCTAAAAACAAACTCAACTCAGCTTCGGGAAATCGGATGCGTGTATCTTGAAATTGCTCATCTCTAAGTAGGTTTGGCAGCTGCTCGGGCTCAATTTTTTCTGAGGTTTTTCGCACAATTTGTCCAATAAGGTAGGGGGCTTGTTCTGGGTTTAACCCCTGAACTCTATACATTCCCTCGGTATCGATTTCCAATACTTGTGCGCTTTCATAGGAACCCAATTGACCCGCAACAATAGAGTCTAAATCGGCCATAAATAAATCATAGGCCTGGGTTAAGGTGGTTACTGTATCGTTTCTATGCTGGGCCTTAAAGGCGAGAAACTCTTTAATAGAAGGGCCAAGTACCCAACTAAAAAGAGCCACAAAGAGCACTCCTGTAAATCCAAAAAGTAGTATCACGCGCCGCCGTTGTTCATACCGAACTTGACCGTCGACCGAGCTTGTAGTTTTTGA
>RFPJ01000152.1 GCA_009926145.1 Bacteroidota bacterium | reverse complement strand
CTTTCAGAAAACTGGGGTGATTTCAACCGTACGATTTACATGCCTATAGGTGCAGGAGTAAGCATTTCTCCATGGAATTTCCCCTTTGCTATATTTGTGGGTATGGCTATCGCCCCTATTGCCGTTGGTAACACAGTGGTTGCTAAACCAGCGCCAGATACCCCGAAAATGGGTCAAATCATGGCCGAAATAGTTGAGGAAGCTAATTTACCAGCAGGAGTTTTTAATTATGTAACTGGCGATAATATTGAAGTTGGTGAAACATTAGCACGTAGTCCTAAAACTAGGTTTATATCCTTTACAGGGTCTAAAGCCGTTGGTTTACACCTTACAGATATTGCAGCTCAAGTAGTCGAAGGGCAACATTTTCTCAAGCGTATGATTTGTGAGCTAGGAGGTAAAAATGCCACCGTAGTTGATAAGGACGCAGATTTAGATAGTGCAGCAGAAGAAATTGTAAAAGGTGCTTTTGGTTTTCAAGGTCAAAAATGCTCGGCTGGATCACGAACCATTGCTGTTAAAGAAGTTTACGACAGCCTCTTAGAAAAAGTGGTTGAAAAAACGAAACAATTGACGGTTGGTGATGCTAAAGATAATTACCCAGCTGGACCAGTAGTCAATGAAAAAGCAGTTGAAAAAATCATGCACTATATTGAAGTAGGTAAAAACGAAGGCAAACTCATGTGTGGAGGAACACTTGCGGACACGGAACATCCTGGTCACTATATTTCACCTACCGTATTTGCAGACATCTCAGAAGATGCCGTTATAGCACAGGAAGAAATCTTTGGCCCTGTGACCGCATTCATTAAAGCTGAGGATACGAAAGACGCGATTCGAATTGCCAATAATACCCAATATGGATTAACAGGAGCCTACTTTTCTAATAATCCAGATAACATAGAGTATGCTCTTAGACATTTTAGAGTAGGGAACTTATATATAAACCGAAAATGCACAGGAGCGCTTGTGGGCGCCCAACCATTCGGCGGTTTTAATTTAAGTGGAACCGATGCTAAAGCTGGAGGAAGGGATTATTTAAAGTATTTTCTCGAGCCTAAATCGATGACCCTAAGACCAAAGGAAAACGTAGCCTTTCATCTAAAAGAGTTTAGCTATACAAAAGAGTAAATGCTATCAAGTTAAAACGATCGCCTTTAATCGTCTAAACTTATATCGTCTGGGGCTGGGTCATCTGAGATTAACTCATCTACATCTGCGGAATCATCCACATCCTCATCATCGTCGTCATCGACAGGTGCTGGAGCTACTTTCGCTTTTTTAGGTTTAGTCTCATTTTTTGCCCCCGCTCTACGAAGCACCAAGGCTACATCGGCTTGATCGTTGTCATTTGCAATCATAATGGCGGTATCCCCATTACGATCTCTCAGATATACATTAGCTCCTTTTTCTATCAAGTAATTTACCACATCTAAATCACCTACTTTGGCAGCCACCATGAGCGCTGTATGTCCCCATCGTTGCTGATAGTCGATATCGGCACCATGTTCTACCAACCACTTAACTGCTTCTAGATGGCCATTTCTAGCAGCTTGGATAAGCGCTAGTGGCCCGATGGGGGTACCTTTATCAACGAGATATTGCAACATTGGAAGACTCCCATTTTCAGCGGCCCTATTCAACGCGGTTCCACCTAATTTGGTCTGTACGTTCAAATCGGCCCCTGATTCAACCAATAGTTGTACAATTTCAAAATGATTTTTTTCAGCAGCTAAAATTAGCGCGGTTGCGCCACTGGTATTTACCTGATTAAGGTCTACACCCTCATCTATGAGTTCTTGAACATGGGTTAAATCACCCGTTTTTGCGGCTAATAACAGTTCCATTGGATGGTATTATTGATTCAGAATATGGTCTAAATTTTAATCGAAATGATACTAAACCCTAAGCCTATCTCAAATAGCCAAATAAAATATTTTGATCTATGTTGGATGGACTATTAATGACCACTTTTTGGTCATATTCCACCATCATAAACTCCTTCATGAAGATGCCCTCATTCCTAGTTAGTTGAAGGAACCGCTAATAGTTTGACTTTTTAAAAAGTCGGCCACCAATACCCGATTTTTTGAAGGAAATTGGAATTCATGCATTTCTATAAACCCTTTAGAACATTTAACGAATAGTCGACCATCATGAATTAGAAGGTCACCCACTTGGCTATTTGTTAGTTGATCATTTATACCCGAGCTATTTACTTGATCATCTCCTGCAACCGAAATTGAATGCACCTTCAATGGAATATCCTCCCATTCTACCCAGGGTCCTGGTGTAGGGGTCATCGAACGAAACTGATTATAGACCTGGGTTGCACTC
>RFPJ01000151.1 GCA_009926145.1 Bacteroidota bacterium | reverse complement strand
GAGATATTTCTACGATTGTACAACATTTAAATCTGCTAAAAGAAGAGGAGCAACTGCTAGACTTGTATAGAAGTTTAGGGACTAGTACATTGGATTTGATAGATCATTTCTCAGTGAAACCACTGGATAAAGCCATTGTAGAAATGCGAGACCTCTTTAAGTAAACAAAATGAATTAATAATAGAACATGAGAGTATTAGGGATCAATAGTCTTTATTTATGGGTTTTGTTAGGAATTTTCACCATGTATTCAGGATGTACAGATGCACCTGAATATAAAAATTCTACATCGAAGGTGAATCTGTTACAGAATGCAACGGTAGACCAAATTCAATCTCATATTGCAAGTTTTAGTGGAGAAAAGCCTGTTTTAGTGAATATATGGGCAACTTGGTGTTTACCCTGTGTAGAAGAGTTTCCCTATATAATGGATTTAAAATCGAAATATGGAGACCAGTTTGAATTGGTGTTCATCTCTGCTGATTTTGAAGAGGCTCGGATGGAGGCAACCGAATTTCTCGAGTCGCAAGGGGTTAATTTTACTACCTTTTTTAAACAGGGTAAAGACAATGATTTTATCGCAGGTATTTCTGAAGCTTGGTCTGGTGCTATTCCCTATACATTAGTCATCGATAAAGATGGCGTGACACATACCGAATGGGAAGGAAAGGCGGATTACCAAGATTTTGAAAAGGCCCTATTACAGGTTATACAGTAAACATCTAATCGATTGAACAAGTAATTGAATGAACTGTTGATTGATTGAATAAATAATCGAATGAATCAAAACCCGTATTAAACGTTAACGAATAATTATCTTCATCGTATGAAACAACGCATGCACCATCTAATGATAAAAAGCTCTTTTTTCCTTTCGATTTTCGCACTAGTGGCGTTCACCAGTGTATCTGCTCAAGATATTGAACAACTTCCATTAGGAAGTACCTTACCCCTTGGAGATGTATCCATGGAGGATATTTCGGGAAGAAATCTAACCTTAAATGGAGTTAAGGGTGATAATGGATTGTTGGTTATATTTTCTTGTAATACCTGTCCTTGGGTCATAAAATGGGAGGATAGGTATCCTGTTGTTCAGGAAATAGCCGCCGCCAATGATATTGGGATGATTCTTTTAAATCCCAATGAGGATTATCGAGATAAGGGGGACGGAATGGACGACATGATTCTGCATGCTGAGAAAGCAGGCTATGATCTTCCTTATGTACTCGATAAAAATCACCGGGTGGCCGATGCCTTTGGTGCTTCGCGCACTCCGCATGTATATCTGTTTGATAGTGAAGATAAGTTGGTGTATGTAGGGGCCATTGATGATAATGCAAACAGTGCTGCAGATGTGGAGGAATTTTACATTAAAGATGCCATTGAACAGTTATCTGCGGGTCAACCCATAACCACCGCCTCTACAAAATCTATCGGCTGTACGATTAAAAGGCTCGGTAACTAATAAGTAGAAAAAGCAGTATTTTAGGTGGATATATTATTTAACCTAGTTCATTAGACTGCTATGCCTACTTGGATATTGCACACTGAATTTAAATTTGACGCCGCTCATTATATCGATGGATATGATGGGAAATGTGGACGAATGCATGGTCATACCTATAAAGTTCATATGAAAGCAAAATCGCATAAGCTAAATCCTTCTGCCTACCTTAAGACCTCGGATATGGTTTGTGATTTCAAAGAATTAAAATGGGCTGCAAAAGACTCTGAAAGAGGAGGCTTTGATCATGGGGTATTAAATGAACTTATGAAGGAAAATACCACTGCGGAACGCATTGCCGAATACATTCACCAGGAAACCCAGAAGAGAATTCCATCCGGAATAGAACTAGAAGTCACCGTATGGGAGACGGATACTTCTTGGGTAACCTATACCGATAGAGATGTATAATATCGCACCGAAAGAATCTGTTTCAACAGTCGATGGCTTAGGTGTTTCTTATCCCATCATGGAGCACTTCTACACTATTCAAGGAGAAGGCTATCATACGGGATCGGCTGCTTACTTTATTCGTACGGCTGGATGTGATGTGCAGTGCTGGTGGTGTGATGTGAAAGATAGTTGGGACGGGGAGAGGCATCCGAAAATGACAGTAAGTCAATTGATTGAAGAGGTAAGAAAAGCTGGAGCGAACAAAGTGGTTATTACCGGCGGTGAACCACTTATGCATGATCTATCGCCTTTGACGCATGAATTAAAAAAATTGAAGGTTGATATCCATATTGAAACCAGTGGTTCATCGCCACTATCTGGGTCGTTAGATTGGATTACCCTGTCGCCAAAACGCTTTAAAAAGCCACTTCCCGAGGTGTATCAACATGCCGATGAGTTAAAAGTGGTGGTCCTT
>RFPJ01000016.1 GCA_009926145.1 Bacteroidota bacterium | reverse complement strand
ATCCCGATGATGGATTAGCTTTAAAACGGCATAATAGTTTAGGCAAAACGGAGATGTGGTATATAGTTGATGCTGATGATGAGGCTTCATTAATCGTAGGGTTTAATGAGCATATTACTCCAGAGCAATACCAAAAGCATGTTGCTGATGATACCTTACTTGATGTTTTAAATAGGGAGCCAGTAAAAAAACATGATGTACTTTTCATACCGGCTGGGCGAATTCACACCATAGGAAAAGGTTTGTTAATAGCTGAGATTCAACAAAGCTCAGATGTCACCTATCGAATTCATGATTTTAATCGTAAAGATGTTCATGGAAATACTAGGGAGTTACATAATGATCTAGCTTTAGAAGCGATAGATTTCACTCTACCGGAATCCTACCTAACAAGGTATGATACAGGTGAATCAGAGTGTATCATTGGTCAGTCTGAATACTTTATCACCAAAAGAATTTGCTTGGAAAAGGCTATTAGGCGCGAATTTACCTCCGAATCTTGTACCGTATTGATGTGTATAGAAGGGGCTATAGAAATTCATGACGTACCAGAGTTGCCCAAGATAGTGAAAGGTGACACCGTACTGGTTCCTGCTGCTATTAGAGAATTATCCTTTAAACCGATAGGAACATCCATCTTACTAGAAGTAACCATTCCAACTCCCATCAATTAGCAGATCTTCTCAATAGATATAAATCGTAAGTATTTCTGAAAATTAGGTCTCTAATTTCTTATATTTAGAACTGTTCTAAATACGCATTCAAATAATTGAACGGAAGCGTAATTGCTAAGGTTTAGCACAGTAAATTCTAACATCAAAACATCTATAGAATGAGTGAAGAGACGAAGGCATTAGAGTCCATGATTGGTGAAGAGTATAAGTATGGTTTCACCACCGATGTCGAATACGAAGACTTTCCAAAGGGGCTAAACGAAGAGATTATCAAAGAGCTCTCTCAAAGAAAAGAAGAGCCCGAATGGATGCTTGAATTTCGTTTGAAATCCTATAGAGCTTGGAAAGAAATGGAAGAGCCCGAATGGTTTAATGCGACGTATAAAAAACCAGATTTCGAGAATTTACTCTACTATTCTGCTCCCAAAAAACGTCCAACCTTAGATAGTCTAGATGAAGTAGATCCTAATATTCGTGAAACTTATGAGAAATTAGGGATACCACTCGAAGAACAAAAAATGTTAGCTGGGGTTGCAGTAGATGCGGTTTTTGACAGTGTTTCGATATTTACCTCATTCAAAGAGAAATTAGCAGAAGCAGGTGTAATTTTTTGTTCCATGTCAGAGGCCATTAAAGAACATCCAGAACTCGTTAAAAAATATATCGGTTCAGTAGTGCCTGCTCGTGATAATTTCTACGCAGCACTAAATTCGGCAGTCTTTTCTGATGGTTCATTCTGTTATATACCAAAGAATACAAAATGCCCGATGGAGCTATCTACCTATTTTAGAATAAACAATATGGAGTCCGGTCAATTCGAACGTACGCTAATAGTAGCTGAAGAAGGTGCAAGCGTTAGTTACCTAGAAGGCTGTACTGCTCCAATGTACGATGAAAACCAGCTGCATGCTGCTGTGGTTGAACTTGTTGCATTGGATCGAGCAGATATTAAATATTCTACCATTCAGAACTGGTACTCAGGTGATGAAGAGGGTAAAGGCGGTATCTACAATTTTGTAACAAAAAGAGGTATTTGTAAGGGTGCGCATAGTAAAATTTCATGGACCCAATTAGAAACAGGTTCAGCTGTCACCTTAAAATATCCATCTGTAATCCTTCAAGGAGATCATTCTATTGGCGAATTTTATTCTGTTGCAGTAACTACAAAAAAGCAACAGGCAGATACGGGAACTAAAATGATTCACTTGGGCAAGAATACCAGAAGTACCATTATTTCAAAGGGTATCTCTGCGGGAGAATCTAATAATAGTTACAGAGGCGAAGTTAAAATTGGAAAAAAGGCTACCGGTTCTAAAAACTATTCAGTTTGTGATTCAATGCTTATAGGGCAGACTTGTGGAGCGCATACATTTCCTTATATCTCTAGTGAGAACGCTAGTAGTAGTGTAGAACATGAAGCAACCACTTCTCGGGTCGGAGAGGAGCAAATATTCTACCTAATGCAACGTGGAATAAGTGAACAAGATGCTATTTCTATGATAATCAATGGATTTGTAAAGGATGTATTAAAAGAACTTCCATTAGAGTTCGCTGTTGAGGCGAACAAATTACTAGATATCAAACTAGAAGGTAGTGTAGGCTAATACTACCCATCTAAACATTAATTTAAAAAAAGACAAGAACGTGTTAGAAATTAAAAACCTACATGCCGTTGTTGAAGGCGAAGAACTAGAAATATTAAAAGGCGTTAACCTTACTGTAAATAAAGGCGAGATTCATGCCATTATGGGTCCTAATGGAAGTGGTAAAAGTACACTTTCCAAGGTAGTATCTGGGCATCCAGAATACGAAGTAACCGAAGGAAGTATACTTTTCGAAGGAGAAGATATTACTGAAATGGATGCGGATGAACGTGCTCACTTAGGACTATTTTTAGCTTTCCAATATCCTGTTGAAGTACCGGGAATTACCAATAAGACCTTATTACGAGAAGCCTACAATACTATAGCACGAGCTAATGAGCGAGAAGAGTTGGATCCATTGGAATTTGAAGATTATCTAGTTTCAAAACTAGATGTCATTGAAATGAAGGATGAATTCTTGAACCGATCAATCAATACTGGCTTCTCTGGTGGAGAAAAGAAAAAGAATGAAATCTTTCAAATGGCGGTATTAAATCCTCGATTATCCTTCTTAGATGAAACGGATTCAGGTTTAGATATTGATGCATTAAAAATTGTTTCTGACGGAGTGAATAAAATTGCGAATCAGGATAACGCGATTGTTATGATTACTCACTATCAGAGACTTTTGAATTACATTAAGCCTGATTTTGTGCATGTAATGATGAATGGTAAAATCGTCAAGTCAGGTGACATATCACTTGCTGAAGAATTAGAAGCAAATGGTTATGACCAAATGCAAAAAGAACTAGCATAAAGGAGGGACTTGAATGGTTAACGTAGCAGATAAGCAATCTTTAAAGAGCTTCGTAGATACTAGTTCGGCTGAGATAAAATACTTTGAATCTCTTAGGGAGGAGGCAAAAAAATTACTCGAAATAAGGCCTTTCCCAACAAAAAGAGATGAAGAATGGCGGTTTACCGATCTAAAATCCATTAGCAATGGCTATTTCAAACCGATTATAAAAGATCAGTTAGATACGGCTCTTAACTTAGATGAATACCATTTACCGGAAGCAAAAAAATCACGTTTAGTATTTATCAATGGACATTATAGCCAGGGGCACTCTTGCATTGAAGGTTTACCAGATGGAGTGATTGTAGACACAATTACGAACAATGAGAATCATCCTAAAGTAAAGGAGTATTTGGCTAAGATTACCAATTACACGGATGATGTATTTGTACCATTAAATGACTTAAGCTTCAACGATGGAACATTCATATATGTGCCTAAAGAGGTTGAAATCGAACAACCTATTCACATATTGAATGTATTCACCAATATGGAAGTTGCGTATTTCGCAACTCCTAGAGTGCTATTCGTGGGTGAAATGTACTCTAAAGCTACGATTATAGAAGAGCACGTTGGATTAGCTCAAAACCAATACCTAAATATTCCAGTCAATGAATTTAGGTTGTACAGTGGAGCGCATGTTCATCATGCTCGAATTCAAAGAGATTCAAAGCAGGCGACTCATATTTCACGACCTATTGCTATGTTAGACGCCCATGCTGAATATCATTCCTATACTATTTGTCTAGGTGCTAAACTCTTTAGAAATGAACCAAGGGTCATCCAGAATGCCGCTGAAGTTGATTTCACGGTAGATGGATTAGTGCTTATTGATGGTGATCAAATAGCCGACACACATTCCATAATGGATCATCGTTATTCTTATGGTAATTCCCATCAGCTACATAAGGTGGTTGTGAATGATCAAGCACATTCAATATTCAATGGCAAAATTTTTGTAGCGAAAGACGCACAAAAGATTGATTCCTTTCAAGAGAATAGAAACCTCTTGATATCTGATGATGCCAAAGTGAATACCAAGCCTCAGTTAGAGATATTTGCAGATGATGTTCGCTGTTCTCATGGTGCTACGATTGGACAACTTCAGGATGAAGAGGTATTCTATCTGCAGAGTAGAGGTCTAACAGAGCAAAAAAGCCGTGAATTATTAGTGTACGCATTTGCCCTTGAATCGGTCGAAAGTATGGCCGTTAAGTCAGTAGAGGAACTGTTACTAAGAGAAGTAATAGCCTATACGAATAGAGACTAGTTGAAAAGCTGTTCATTATCATTTAATCAATTATAACATGCAGGCTATTGAATGGGATAAAATAAGAGCTCAGTTTCCTGTTCTCCATCAGCAGGTACATGGAAAGCCTTTGGTCTATCTTGATAATGGAGCGTCTAGTCAGATGCCACAATCCGTTATTGATAGAATAAATAACTATCACTCCATGGAGCATGCGAATATACACCGAGGGGTACATTATCTATCTCAGACAGCAACGGATGAATATGAGCGTACACGAGAAAAGGTGCGTGATTTAATACATGCACGATTTATCGAAGAAATCATCTTCACCACTGGTACTACCGATTCCATTAACCTTGTTGCAGATTCCTGGGGCCATAAAAACCTAAAAGAAGGTGATGAGATTATTCTTAGCCAGATGGAGCATCATGCTAATATTGTTCCATGGCAATTGATTGCTCAAAAGACTGGGGCGGTTATTAAAGTGATTCCCATGGATGAAAGCGGGGTACTTGATTTAGAAGTGTATGCTTCACTACTGAATGAGCGCACAAAAATGGTTGCATTGGTTCATGTGTCCAACACCCTTGGTACGGTTAATCCAGTTTTGGAATGTTGTAAACTAGCGAAAAAATTCAATGCAGCAGTTCTAATTGATGGGGCACAGGCTGTGCCTCATATGCCTGTAGATATACAAGCTTTGAATGCTGATTTTTACGCTTTCTCAGCTCATAAAATGTGTGGCCCTACGGGCTTCGGAGTTCTGTATGGGAAGCAGGAATTATTACTCGAAATGCCACCATATAGGGGTGGAGGTGATATGATTGATAGGGTTAGCTTTTCAGGAACTACCTTCAACGATCTTCCACATAAATTTGAAGCCGGAACCCCACCTATTGCTGCTGGTATTGGTTTTGGAGAGTCATTAAACTTTTTGGATAGCGTAGGATTAAGCAATATAGCTGCAAGAGAGCACGAACTCTTAGAATATGCAAATCATGAGCTTTCAAAGATAGATGGCCTCCAATTTATTGGAACTTCAACAAACAAAACATCTGTAATCTCATTTCTTCTAGATAATATTCATCCTACAGATGCCGGAACTATTATGGATAAGTATGGAGTAGCTGTTCGCACGGGGCACCACTGTACACAACCTATCATGGAGTACTATTCTATTCCTGGAACCATTAGAGCATCCCTTTCTTTTTATAATAATGAACAAGATATTGATGCTTTAGTATCTGCAGTTAAAGAAACACAATCTTTTTTTACTTAAATCTTTAAAACTATGGCAAAAATTAAAGAGATAGAACGCACGCCAAATCCAGACGCTATGCGATTTGTCCTAGCGGAACCACTAACAAATGGTGTGACACGATCTTATGAAGATGCTGAATCAGCAAAAGAGGATTCATTAGCTTCATCTTTGTTTGAAATAGATCATGTGATCAATGTTTATTATGTGGATAAATATATCACAGTTACTCAAGATGGTGGGGCCGTTTGGTCTGAATTACTGCGGAAGTTAGCGCCACCTATTAGAGAAGCAGAAGCTCAAGATCACCTTGAACATGACGAAGAAGTTCATGTGAGTAAAGAAGCAATGGAATCGGATGATCCAAGATTAAGCGAAATAAATCGAATGTTAGATGAACAAGTTCGACCTTACTTACTTGCCGATGGTGGTGGCTTAAAGGTATTAAGTTTAGAGGAAAACCGTTTAAAGGTACACTATCAAGGCGCTTGTGGTACCTGCCCAACAGCTACTACCGGTACATTATATGCTATTGAAAGCATGGTTAAACGAATTGATCCCGAGATTCAAGTTATTTCTGTCTAAATCATGTCCGAAATAACCATTAGTGAGAAAGCTTACCAGAGAATTTGTGAGATAAAAGCGTCTACTAGAGATGGCTTAAAAAACGTCCTCAAAATATCAGTTGTCAGTGGTGGGTGTAGTGGATTAACATATGATTTAGACCTAGTTAGACCCGATGAAGTAACAAATAAGGAGATGGACCATGTATATGACTATCCTGATTTCAAATTACATGTCGATATGAGGAGCTTTTTAATGTTAGCTGGTACCGAGTTAGATTATTCTGATGGTCTTGATGGGAAAGGTTTTCATTTTCAAAATCCTAATGCGAGTAGAACTTGCTCTTGCGGGGAGAGTTTCTCGTTATGATTAAGAATAAAGTTCAAGAAAATGAAAAGTTGGTTTCACTCGATTTATCAAAGTTGTTCAGAAATCAAGAGTCGGTACTTAGTTTAGATATAACCGATTGGTTATTTCAGGGCATGCTTGTGAAAGAGAACGAATTTAGGCATCATATTCTAGAGCATTCATGGGAACAATACCAAAATACGCATCTAGTTATACAAGTTAACAAGCAGGCCTTAATAACCTCATGGGCATATATGTTACTGGTTGAAGCTGCAACCCCACACTGTATTAGCATTCATTTTAGTGATAAAGAAACGGTACTATCGAGTTTATATAAAACAGAGATGGATCGTTTTGATTGGTCTGTTTATCAAGATAAATATGTGCTCATTAAAGGGTGCTCTGATCATTCAATTCCAGCTGCCACGTTTGCCTATGCCACCCAAAAGTTAATGGGCGTAGCAAAAAAAATCATGTATGGTGAAGCTTGCTCTTTTGTCCCCATTCATTCTGCTAAATCATAAGATATAACTATGCAGTCCTCCATACTATTGACCGGCACTTCAAGAGGAATTGGTTATGCAATTACACAACGATTTTTAAAAGAAAATTGGACCGTTCATGGGGCGTCTACTAAAATGATTAATGAGTGGAGGCATAATCAAGCCTATCACCACACAATTTTAGATCTATTTGAAGTACCTGAGGCTATTGATTCATGGATGAATCCACTAATTACTAGTAAAAATCTTCCTTCTGTAGTGATAAATAATGCCGCTATTTTTTTGGATAGCCCGATTGAATCGGATGAAACTGATTGGCTAGATAAATGGAGAAAAACGATTGAAGTGAACTTAACCGCTAGTAGTTATATCGCCAAAAAAGCCATTCAGTATTGGGCAGAGCATGATAATCCGGGTATACTTATAAATATATCTTCACGAGCCGCACAGAGGGGGGATACTCAGGAGTTTGCTGCTTATGCGGCCTCTAAAGCAGGCATGCTAGCATTTATCAAAAGTGTAGCCCGTAATTATGGTAAAAAAGGCATCACCGCCTTTAGTGTAGCTCCTGGTTTTGTTCATACCGATATGGCCATTGAATCTATTCAAACTTATGGGGAAGAATATCTAACTCAAGGTCTTGCATTAAATGAGATAGTGCCACCCGAAGATATAGCCACACTTGTTTACCGAATAGCTAGTGGAGAGTTTAAGCATGCTACAGGTCAAACTTTTCACGTAAATTCAGGTTCATATATGGTTTAGTTTGGGTGATAACAGAAAAGACTATCACTTTGTTTTTATCACATCATAACTTTACTACCTTATAGTATGAGTTCTATTTCAACCCGAAAAAAAGATCATGTAGAATTGACTATGTCACAGAGTAGTCAATATATCCGCACCACTGGTTTGGATAGTATTCAATTGCGACATAATGCATTACCTGAGTGTTCAATAGATGATATTGATACAAGTGCGCAGTTATTGGGAAGGACATTCTCATTACCGCTATTTATCTCATCTATGACGGGGGGCTATGATAAGGCAACTCAGATGAATGCGGTCATAGCTGAGTTTTGTGAAACTCTAGATCTGCCTTTTGGAGTGGGTAGTCAGCGCGCCATGCTAGAAGATTCCACACTTGAGAACAGTTTTACTATTGTTAGAAAAAAAGCTCCCAATGCATTTATAGCTGCAAATATTGGTGGTGTACAGTTGATTGGAAATTTATCTGATGAAAAAATTATAAGAATGACGGAAAGCATTGAAGCAGATGCTATTATTGTTCATTTAAATCCTTTGCAAGAGCTTGTTCAACCTGAGGGAGATAGGAATTTTTCAGGTGTCTTATCTGGAATTGAAGATTTAGCTTCAAAGGTTGGAATCCCAATAATCGCTAAAGAAACAGGTGCAGGTATAGATGCAGGGGCTGCAAAAAAACTTTTAAATGTAGGCGTTTCTGTCATAGATGTGGCCGGAGTTGGTGGAACCTCATGGTCCAAAGTAGAGCATGCACGATTAATGAAAGCCGATGTGAAACATGCTTCATCTGATTATGTTAGTCACTATGAATCAGATATGTATGCTCGTTTTAATGAATGGGGTAATTCGACCCGATATTGTCTGGAAAGTCTACAGTCTTTGGCATGGGAGCGAGAGTTTCAGATTATTGCTTCTGGAGGAATCCGACACGCTACTCAAATGATTAAAGCGAGGTGTCTTGGGGCACATTTTGTAGCTGTTGCTCAACCTGTTGTACAAATTATCACACAAGAAGGTTTAGATGGTTTGTTCAGGTGGTACGATTTGTGGAAAAAAGAAACTAAAATGCTAATGACACTCCTTGGGGTCAATCATTGGAATTTATTAGGTAGTCACTGTATAATTTCGGGAGATTCATGAATAAAGAATGGTTAAATGAGATAGAGCAGGCCATTAAATCACTAGAATTGCCTGTTTTACCCGAAACTCTGTATGAACCTTTTCGGTACACTATGGCTATGGGAGGTAAGAGAATTCGTCCCTATCTAACCCTATTGTCCTGCGGCATGGTTTCAGGTAACCATTCTTTAGCCCTTCCGTCTGCTTTATCTGTTGAAATATTGCATAATTTCACATTGGTACATGATGATATTATGGATGAAGCAGATACCAGAAGGGGGATTGCCTGTGTTCACAAAAAATGGGATTCTAATATCGCCATATTGAGTGGTGACGTAATGTATGCTTATGCTTTTAAACAACTGCTTAGTTATAGAGAGTCATCAAACCTAGAGAAAGAACAATTTGCGGAATTGCTGCAAACCTTTGTTGATTCAACTATAAAAGTATGTGATGGACAAGCCTTGGATATGGAATTCATGGAGCGTTCAGATGTAAGTGTAGAAGATTATTTTGAAATGATTGAAGGTAAAACAGGCGCATTACTGGCAGGAGCTCTTGCTATGGGTGCTATTGTAGGCGGCCGATCCGACCTTAAGGAGAGGATGACTCGCCTGGGTAACTTAATGGGAGTGGCCTTTCAAATTCAGGATGATCTTTTGGATATTATCGCTGAACCTGAGGATTTTGGCAAGAAGAAAGCAGGGGATATTCGGGAAGGTAAAAAAACGTATCTTTGGTTGAGGACGTTCATGGAATGCACAGTTAAAGAAAGAAATCACATGCTTGAAGTGTATAATGAGAACGAATTAACGGATGAACAGGTACATACAATAATTTCGATGATGGAAAAATATGGGATTATTGAAGAAACCAGTGAATTAATAGACAATAAATATCGTCAGATATACGATATTATTGGAGAATTTGAAGAATCCATTTACAGAACAGAGTTATCGAGATTGATAGACTATTTGCGATCAAGAATAAAATAAACATGCTAAAACGAATCATTTTCTTAATCTTCATAGGTAGTTTTACCTATTCATGCGCTAATAAAGAACTTATTAAACCGGGTGAACCCATTGATTCAGCTTATGAGAAATCAATGGCATTTTACGAAAAAGGTGAATACTCAGATGCAGCCTATGGATTTGATTTAGTAACCCGTATGGGTAGGGGAACAACCTATGCTAAAGAAGCACAATACCTACTTGCCGATAGCTATTTTCAAAACAGACAATATCTACTTGCAGCATCAGAATACGAACGTTTTATAAGTTATTACCCACAAGATGAACGTAGGGAAGAGGTAGAGTTTAATCGTGCACTGAGTTATTATCAGCAATCTCCTAGATATCGCTTAGATCAAACGCCTACTATGCGTGCGATTGAATTATTTCAATTGTTCAACACCAATTATCCTAATTCTGAATTCGTCACTGAAAGTGCACAGAAAATAGATGAACTTAGAAACAAGTTAGCTCGTAAGAACTATGAATCTGGTCAATTCTACTTACGTACCTTGCGGTATAAAGCCGCTGCCATCTATTTTGACCTAACTATTGATCAATTTCCTGAGTCGGTGTGGGCAGAGCAAAGTCTACTTAAAATCATAGAAACCTATGTTGCTTATGCTGAACAAAGTATTCAGTCGAAACAAATCGAACGGTATCAATTAGCTGTAGATAATTACGAGAAGTTTTTACAGCTCTTTCCACAATCAAACTATCGTTCAGATGCAGAGCAGTATTTCTTAGAAGCGAATGAACAAATCCTTCGACTGTCAACGGCTCAAGCTCAGTTATCATCTGAAGGAGATGAATGAAAAACGTGTAGGTTTACTTGGGGGCAGTTTCGATCCTATACACAAAGGGCATATAGCGATAGCGAAGTCTTTTATAGCAAGTGGGTATATTGATGAGTTATGGATTTTAGTTAATCCATCACCACCTCACAAAACTGATTTAGACGCAAGTTACGAACATAGGAAAAAGATGGTCGAACTAGCATACAGGGATATCGATGGTGTACATATTTCTTTAATTGAAGAAGAATTATCAATGCCTAATTACACTATTAACACCATTAAACACATATTGAATACCTATGCATTGGAAAAACTCTATTTTTGTTTAGGTATGGACAGTTTAGAAAGTTTTCATACATGGAAGTCATATGATGAAATACTTTCATTTGTCGATTTATTGGTAGCTGAAAGGGATCAGGAATTCTCCATACCAAATTACTTGAAAGACAAGGTCACCTTGGTGAAACATTCTGTAATAGACGTTTCATCTACCAAAGTACGGAAGGCGTTATTGGGAGGCGAACCAGTTACTTCTCTGTTAGATCACACTACTATTCATTACATTAATTACCATCATTTATATCAAAGAAATGGGCTTAAATAGAAATCAATTTTTACAAGCAATGGGTACTGCATCTCTTTCTATGTGGATAGGAGGGCAGGCTGATACTAATCAAAGAATTTCTGTATATCAAAAGCCAATTAAGCCAAAATCTCTTAATCAGCATTCAAAGATTGGTTTAGTATCACCTGCTAGTCCAGTTTATGACTCCAAAGATTTTGATGAAATGATTGAAAAAGTAGAATCTTTAGGCTTTGATTGGGAATTGGGTGCGCATGCTAAAGATCGTAGAGGTTACTTGGCAGGCACTGATCAGGATAGAGCTCGTGACTTAATGGAGATGTTTATTAATCCAGAAATAGATGCTATTTTATGTATTAGAGGAGGGTGGGGGTGTAATAGAATATTACCCTATCTGGATTTTGATGTCATCCGCGAGAATCCAAAAATTCTTTGTGGTTTTAGTGATATAACCTCATTACACCTTTCGATTTGGAATAAAAGTCGATTACACACCTTTCATGGTCCAGTTGGCACCTCGAGTTGGAATGAGTATACCGAACGAAATTTTCGTGATGTATTAGTATCAGGTGATAAAGTCACCTATTTACCTCAAAAGAATGGACAAGATGAGTACAATCATATGGT
The DNA here is from genome assembly GCA_009926145.1 of Bacteroidota bacterium. Taxonomy (GTDB): domain Bacteria; phylum Bacteroidota; class Rhodothermia; order Balneolales; family Balneolaceae; genus UBA1275. The sequence continues at coordinate 4,258 of RFPJ01000016.1, read as the reverse complement.
AATTTCAGAAGGTATAACCAGTGGCATATTGTTAGGTGGTAACCTAACGGTGCTATGTTCGTTACTAGGTACTGAATACTTGCCAGATTTTAAAGGAGCTATTCTTTATTTAGAAGATGTTGGAGAAGACGTTTATCGAGTGGATAGAATGTTAACTCAGTTAAAATTATCGGGGATACTTTCTAATATAAGTGGTTTAGTTTTTGGTAAGTGTACTAATTGTGATGCTGGAACGAATAGTCTGAGCTTAATGCAAGTATTTGAGGATCACATTCAACCACTGGGTATACCGGCCTATTATGGTGCTTTAATTAGCCATGAATCTGACAATAGTACTATTCCCGTTGGTATCCATGCTAAAATGGATGCCCAGAAGGGTAGTCTAATGCTATTAGAAGAGCCAGTTATCGTCTAATTGTTCTATTAGATTTTAAGGATCAATGGTTCTTCGACATATGATCATACTCTAAATTATTCTGGCGATCAATATAGAACCCTATTGATTGGGCTGTCAAACAAGAATGAACAGGGTAGATGTTTACTTGAGTTTGTTCAGCTAACTTTTCTATTAATGGAGTGGCTCCATATATAAGTCCGTGTTCTTGAGATAATTTATGAACATAAATATTTGGGTATCCTGATAATTGGCCATAGATTGTTTGCCCTTTCATAATCATGGAATCCTTAGAAAAATGAACAGCTCCTCCATGAATGATTAATTGAGCCTGATTCCCATTTGATTTGCAGTCGATTACGGGGCATGCTAGTTCAATAGAAATATCTTCAACATTACAGCTTCCTATGCTAGCCTGCATGAGATCATAAAAGACAAAATTCCCGGGCGTTGCAACGTCAATATTGTCAAAGTTATTTACTGCGGAACAGGTTGGTGTATCTCCATAGTAAATAGGAGTCTGAAACGTGTTTTTTAAAGCTTGAATGTGCTCTGATTGGGATGAATAAAACATTAGTATTTCCTCTTTTGAAGAGCAGTTGTATGAATGCCCTGCATGTAGATAACATCCAGATAGTTGAATATTCTTTAGCCCTTTAACCTCATTAATTAACCTAGAAATGCTCTCATGATCATAAATTGGAATCCCCGTTCGTCCATATTCAGGGTCACAATCTATCAAGAGCTTTACAGGTTTATCGAGAACGCTGTTAAAAGTACGGATATGCTCTAGAGAACTTGATATGACGGTTAAATCAATTTTATTGTTCCACTCATTAAGTTGCGTAAAAACTACTGGATGAATGGGTAAGGCTAGCAGTAAATTGTCCCATTGATCGTTTGCAAAATAACTCAACATTTCAGTACTAGAAACCGTTAAAGAATTCACCCCATAATCTCTAAACCAGTTTGCTATTGCTCGTGATTGATGCGTCTTTGCATGTGGTTGGAAGTGAATACGTTGCTCCAAGAACTTGGACGCCATTCGATCAATGTTATTAAGCGTTTTTTCTTTATCTAGGAATAAGGTAGGTTTGTTTATCATATTTCAACTGGATGTATTTGTTTTGTGAAAAATGCCTTATTTTTTAAAGAATTAAAATAATTGTATTGACGAAAAGCGAATTACACATCATTGGAAGATTAGAAAGGATTAACATACCTAACTGGGACTTGATTGGGTTAGAAGCTAAAGTTGATACAGGGGCCTATTCTTCAAGCATACATTGTAATCATATTCATGCTTTTGAAAAAAATGGTCAACAGTGGGTGCGTTTTCAATTATTGGATCCTGAACATTCTGCATATAATCATAAGATTTTTGAGGTGCCCATTTCGGATGTACGGGATGTAAAAAGCTCGAATGGTTCTGTTGAATCCCGTTTCTTTGTATCAACAGTCATTGAATTAAACGATCAAACGATTGAAACTGAACTTTCGTTAACCGATCGATCAGAAATGAAGTATCCAGTTCTTTTAGGGCGAAAATTTCTATTAAACCGGTTTTTAGTTGATGTTTCTAGATCTAATGTAGTCTAAAGTATTAGAAAATCAACTATTTAGCAGTAATGACCATGAATCATAATTAACGAAGAAGGAATTCATCTTGGCTTTACAAATTGGGATATTGTCCCGCAATCCAAATTTATATTCTACTCGAAGGCTCAAGCAGGCTATAGAGGCAAAAGGGCATGTTGCCCACATTATTGATCATCTTAAATGTGATATAAATATAGAACAAGATGATCCTAAAATTTACTATCAAGGTGAAAGCTTAGATTTCTTAGATGCTGTAATCCCTAGAATTGGCTCGAGTGTGACCTATTATGGGGCTGCTGTGGTTCGCCAGTTTGAAATGATGAACGTATTTACAGCGGTACACTCCCAAGCACTGGTTAGATCGCGAGATAAACTTAGAAGTTTACAGCTATTAGCAAGTTCAGGAGTGGGCCTGCCTAAAACGGTTTTTACCAATTACTCAAAGGAGGTTGACACCTTAATAGATTCTGTTGGTGGGGCACCGCTTATTGTAAAACTATTAGAAGGTACACAGGGTTTTGGTGTTGTTTTAGCTCCTACTAAAAAGGCTGCACAATCAATTATTCAAGCTTTTCATAGCATGAAGGCTCGAGTCATTGTTCAAGAATTTATAGAAGAGTCGAAGGGAGCTGATATTCGTGCATTTGTTGTGAATGGAAAAGTAGTGGGTGCCATGAAACGTCAATCCAAAGAGGGAGAGTTTCGATCTAATTTACATCAAGGAGGCACAGGTACTCTCATCCGTTTAAGTGCTAAAGAGCGTGAAGCTGCAAAAACAGCTGCCAAAGCCATGGGTCTACCCATTGCTGGAGTCGATTTACTGCAATCTTCAAGAGGTCCACTAATTTTAGAAGTAAATTCATCTCCTGGATTAGAAGGTATAGAGCGTGCTACCCAAAAAGATATTGCCTCTTCGATTGTGCGATTTGTTGTTCAACAGACTCTAGAAAATCAACATAAACCCAAACGTAGAAAGAGAATTAAACAAAACGCATAATGGATTTAGATATTTTATACCTCATTTCGACCAAGGAACAATGGAAATTTTATTCATTAAAAGGGCATATTTCTATTAGTCAAGAGGAGGGGGCGGATAGATTATATGGTGTGCATCCTGATACACTACTAGATTTAGTTAATTTTCAATATGCATCAGCAACTGAATTATTACTCATCTTAGTTGATCCCATACGATTACAAGTTCCAATTAAAGCCGCTCAAAAAGATATATTTCCAGCCGGTGATGAATCTGATAATCCATTGAATTCAAAAAGGTTTCATGTGATTGAAGTACACGGAAATATTTCTATTGATGCCGTAATCGATCGAATTCCACTAAAGAAGAAGGAAACTGAAAAGTTTTCTATAACTATAGAACAGGTCGATTAAGCTTTTTTACTGAGCTTCACATAAACTTCATTTTATACCTCTATAATACCTTTAGATAATAAAAAGGTTGATAAAAGATTGATAGGAGGTATGACATGAAAGTCCCAGTAAAAATCATTAACAGAGATAGTAAACTTAGAAAGAATTATTTACTCACTTTAGAAGGCGGTTTCATTTTATCTATACTGATCTTTCTAGGTGCATTCAATATAAACCTTCGGATTGATAAGACCGACGATGTGATATTAGTCCAAAAGCAAGAAGAAGTTTTTATTGAAGAAATCATTCAGACTAAACAAGAGTTAAAAGCTCCAGCTCCGCCTAGACCAACGGTTCCAATTGAAGTGCCAAATGATGAAATCTTAGAGGACGAAATCATTGATATTGATGCTGAATTAGATTTTGATGAGCCAATGGATATACCCATTCCGCCTAAACCACTTCAACAAAAAGAAGACGATGAGGCAGAAATATTCGTAGTAGTCGAAAACCCACCAGTTTTGATCGGCGGTATTTCAGCTGTACAATCTCAAATAGTGTATCCACCATTAGCCTTGAAGGCCGGAATTGAGGGACGAGTGATCGTTCAATTCGTAATTGATAAAAATGGCCAGGTTTTAAACCCAACCGTAGTTCGTGGTATTGGCGGTGGCTGTGATGAGGAAGCTGTTAGAGCTGTACTCAAAGCAAAATTTCAACCAGGACTGCAACGAGGTAGACCCGTAGCTGTCCGGTACACTTTACCCATCACATTTCGAATAAATAGTAAGACCCATAGTTAGTTCTTACCATACAACCTAGCAATCATTGATACAAGGAATCCAACGGTATTGGGTTCCTTGTCTTTTATATATAGCTCTTAAACTGTCTCTTATA
>RFPJ01000150.1 GCA_009926145.1 Bacteroidota bacterium | reverse complement strand
TGGTTTTGGTTGGAGATTCTACAATTACGAGTCTTTTCATAGATGTTCAGACTAGGGTAAACAGGATTTAATATCTTTTCTAAGTAAGGATAACACTTTTGAACTAAAAAGGTTAGAGCGTTTCAATAAGAGTTTTCAATTCCTCCGCATGCGCTTTGGTATCTACTTTTTCAATTACCGCCAAAATAGTACCATCTGTGTCAATAACAAAGGCAGACCTTGACGGAGCTTCATAAACTTTGCCGTACATCTTTTTTTCAACCATGGAATCCGTGGCAGTAGCAAAAAAATTTTCAGGGTCAGAAACTAATGTGAAAGCAATACCCTTCTTTTCAGCGTATTTTTTATGTGACCCACAAGTGTCTTTACTAAGAGCTATTACTTGATATCCACGCTCCTCGAACCATTGAGCATGTTCTGCTAAACTAGCCGTTTGACGATCGCAACTACTTGTATTGTTTTTCATGTACACCGATATAATTGAACGCTTGGTAAGTACGTCCGAAAACATGACTTCTTTTTCTTCGCCTTGATGTACCGTTTTTATGGTAAAATTAGTGTCTATTTGTTGTCCAACAGTAATCATTTGTTAAGATATACTCGTTATTGTTTTAGTTACCCTGTCTTTAACGGGTAGATCCAAACAAATCGTTCACTGTGGATCTAAGCTTCGAATCAACTCGATTGACTGCTTTGGTTCCTTTGGTGTAATAAATACTTAGCGGTGGTTGCTGCCACCAGTGAATGGTGTATAATCCCCTGATACACGCTGTCTAAAAAATCTTGTATAGGTAGAAGGTGCACGTTGATGCGTTCATTTCCATCCAATTTTTGTTCAGACACTTTAGTACAATTTATCGCTAGATAGCTGTGGGTATAATTATCTTGCATAGCTGGATTAGAGCTCACCTTACCTAAATACACCCAATCTTCCGTTGCATAACCCGTTTCTTCTAATAGTTCTCGTTTTGCGGTTTCCAAAGGCGCCTCACCTTTGTCGCAAACTCCACCAGCTAGCTCCATGGTGGGTTCTTCAATCCCATATCGGAATTGTTCAACCAGAATTACTTGTTCATCTTCTGTAAGAGCCATGACATTAATCCAATCTGGTACTTTTAGTACAGAAAAACTCGCTTCATGATTTTCCGATTCCAAACGCATTTTAGTCTGATACAAATCGAAAATATTCGTCGCTTGTACGAGTTCCTCGGAAACCGTTTGCCATGGTTCAATAGTAAAAGTAAAGGAAGCTTTCATCATTCTTTGATTTATTTCACATGCGCTTCAAACTAGGGTTATTTCAAACAAAATCACGGGACTATCTCCTGAAAAGAAAAATCTTTATCTTTACCCATGAAGAAAATATATACCATATCCCCCGATTCCTTTAGCGAGCAAGAAGTTCTCACGGTGTGCGATAAAATGGACGCCCTTTTTGAAGATGGTTTTTATCCCCATCTTGAAATTTTCCGCGAGTACTCTAAATATAATCCAAGACTCACCGGAGAAATGGCCCATCCCAAGGTATTCAGGTGGTATCTGAAAAGGGAGTTGTTCCGCTTACTTGAAAAAGGTGCTACAGTAACTTTAAGCCAAAAGAGAGAACGTATTGCCCTAAATGACCCTAATCTTTTATCTCATATGGATGAAGAAGAATGGGATTTTACCAAGAAAAAACTGTTCCTTTTTAGTCCAGAACGAGTCGATTTATCCATCAACCGATTACTACACTACACAGGCACCGATCCGAAGCATTTCCAACGATATATTCTATTCACCAACTACGACATGCATGTAGAGGTGTTTAAAGAGAAATTTCCTGAGGCTATTTTACCACATAGTGAATCGGTTCAAATGCCCGCCTATCACTGGGTGCAAGAAAATAACACGGGGATTAGCTTAATTAATATCGGCGTTGGACCCTCTAATGCCAAAACCATAACCGATCATGTAAGCGTACTTAGGCCCGATGCGATGATTATGGTAGGGCATTGTGGAGGTCTCAGAAACCACCAAAATATCGGTGATTTTGTGTTGGCCAATGGATATTACCGAGACGATCGTGTTCTCGATGATGCCTTTCCGATAGGTAACCCCGTAATTCCCAATTATCTATTGAACAGTTACCTAAAACAAGCCTTAGATAAACATGGCATTGAGCATCGGATAGGAACAGTGTTCACCACAGCCAACAGAAACTGGGAGTTTTCGGCAAAAGAGACGGTTCAGCGCATCCATCAAAGTCGAAGTGTTGCCATAGATATGGAATCCGCAACAGTCGCAACCAATGGGTTCCGTTACCGGGTTCCTCATGCCACCTTACTTAGCGTAAGCGATAAACCGCTTCACGGAAAGCCCAAACTAAGCGCACAAGCTCAAGAGTTTTATAACCGCTCTAAAAAACTTCATCTTGAACTCGTTTTAGAAACC
>RFPJ01000149.1 GCA_009926145.1 Bacteroidota bacterium | reverse complement strand
AACATGTCGAGAGGCCCGACAATAGCTTCTTTTTTCGGGTTGAATGGGAACTTGAGCACTTCACTATCCCCAAATCAGAACTTGCTAAGGAACTGGAGAACGCTTTGTTTTCGAAATACGAGATGCAATGGCAGTTATATTTCACCGATGAAAAGCCCCGTATGGCGGTTTTTGTTTCCGAGTCCTCTCATTGTATTTACGACATCTTTTCACGGTACTTTTCAAATGAGTGGTTTGTAGAAATCCCAGCCATACTTTCGAATCATCGCACCCATGAGGAATTAGCGCAAAAGTATGATATCCCCTTTTATCACTTTCCTATGAGCTCGGAGACCAAAGCCGATCAAGAAAGGTTTCAACTTCAGTTACTAGGGGATTTAAAGGTCGATTTCATTGTATTGGCTCGATACATGCAGATACTAAGCCCCGAATTTGTGGCAAATTTCGAAAATAAAATTATCAACATTCATCACTCGTTCTTGCCGGCATTTGCAGGGGCCAAACCCTATCACCGCGCCTTTGAACGTGGAGTAAAAATCATCGGAGCTACCAGCCATTATGTGACCCAAGATTTAGATGAGGGTCCCATCATTGAACAATCTGTCGCAAAAGTTTCTCATAAAGACACAGTCGAAGACCTAAAAACCAAAGGGAAGGATATTGAAAAAATGGTCTTATCTCGAGCTATCAGCCTACATCTTCAGCGCCGAGTATTAGTTCACAAGAATAAGACGATTGTGTTTGAGTAGAGCGCCCTGAAGTATTCTATTCTTTGTAGCCTAAGAGAGTAGACCTTCAGAAAATAAGACTAAGCGAATTCTGTCTTTGTAGATTTCCGCTTTGAGCTCGATTTATCTTTGACTTTAGACTTACCCATAACTTCCATGGTAGATGAAGTTTGAATGACAGACTTTGGTGTTAACAAACCTCTAACCTTTCGTTTCAGTCCCGTCCCTGGTAATACCACCACAGCCAATACCACCGAAATCAAGACCAATACATTTACATTCCACATAGAAAACAAATAAGTAGTCACTGTTATAGCTATGCTCATTGCGTATAAGGTCAAACTGGTTTTACGATGCCCCATACCCATCCCAATTAAAATATGATGGATGTGATCACGACCTGGATCAAAAGGTGAATCGCCACGTTTAGCACGTAAAATGAATACTCGTAGAGTATCGTACAAGGGAATCATTAGTATAGCGACAGGCATAACCGATGAAATAGGACCAAAAGCCGTTGTGAAAGCAACAGACTCATTCAACCCAACAAATTGAATCGCTTGGACCGCAAGCAAAAATCCAATAATCAAGCTGCCTGTGTCCCCCATGAAAATACTTGCAGGATGGAAGTTATGAAGTAAATAACCTGATAGTGTCGCTACAACAACCGCAGACAACATAGCCATTGCATAGTCCCCTGCAACAAAGAATCCAATTCCAAAAAAAAGAGACGCGATTACTCCAATACCACCCGCTAAACCATCAACACCATCAATTAGATTGTAAGCATTCACCACAACAATCATGGTAAAAAGGGTGATAACCACAGAAACAGCGAAGGGTAATTCACCGATGCCTAATACCCCATAAAAATTAGAGATATAAATACCAGACCCAAAAATAAGCATCATACCTACAGCAACCTCAACCAATAATTTCTTCAATGGTGATAAACCAACCAAATCATCCTTCATTCCTGTGAAGAATAACATGAGCATAGCTGCCGCAAAATAGGAATAACCTTGCATTTGGCTGGCAAAGCCACTAACTGAAAATCCAATAAAAAAAGCCAAGAATAATGCAATTCCACCTAAAGTGGGAACATATTCAGTGTGTAATTTTCTATCACCATCTGGCTTATCATAGAGATCTAGTTTAAAGGCAACAGATCTTAGGAGAGGCACTGTTATGTAAACGATTACCCCTGAAATCACCAAAGCACTTATAATTTGTAGAATATCTGCTAAAGTATTCATATCTCAGTTATATTTTGATACCATATTAAATGCTTCGCTACATGTCCGCATAACTTTACCCACTCATTAAAGAAACAATATAAGCATTAATTTGTGATTTGATACAATAATTTATGCAGATATATAAACTTAACTTATTAATAATAGTAATCTAGCAAGTGTCACCCACACACTTAGTCCACCCCTTTCTCCCCAGGATTCACTTCCAAACTACCCACATAGAAATTGGGCTGAACTTTCAAATTCCAACTAATCGAAGCCAAAAAATCGCTTTCATCATCTTCAGCGATCAAAGCCAATCCTGCCATTCCAAAGTCCATTACATCAGATAAATCCAGGCTTTGCCAACGTGATGTAGGCACTAATCGTAGCTCAGAATAAACCTCCGAATCCGAGCCCCCATTGCTCAAAATTCCCACCTTTACATCCACGGGCATGGCAAAATCTGCCCCAACTTGTGCGTAGCGGTAGCGTAA
>RFPJ01000148.1 GCA_009926145.1 Bacteroidota bacterium | reverse complement strand
CAATATGAATCCATTCGAAGCTATGGAATTCATATTGGATAAAATTAAGGGTACTCGTGATAATATGGACTTTCTAGTCTCAATGAATAAACGATAATTCACTCTTGGCTAGAATCTAGCCAAAAAACACTTGACAGTATACAGGCATGAGTAGTAGTGCAAGCCATAAATATGATACCATCATTGTAGGCTCCGGTCACAATGGATTAGTAACGGCTTGCTACTTGGCCAAAGCAGGTTACAAGGTTTTGGTAACCGAAAAAAATGAGACCATAGGAGGGGCAGTTCGAACCGAAACCATGTTCGAATCGGATCAAAATCCACATGGTTTTCGGATGGATGTAGGATCTTCGGTTCATATCATGATTCATCAAACTGGAATCATTGAAGAACTTGAATTACACAAGTATGGGCTTGAATACATCGATATGGACCCAGTGATGTCCTATCCAGTCCCAACTTCAAAAGGGGTTATACACTTTTGGAAAGATGTTGATCGTACATTGGAGTCCATTGCTCAGGTAGCCCCAAAGGATGTTAAAAATTATCGTGATTTTATTGACTTCTGGGGAAAGATAAATAAAGGTGTATTAGCTTCATTTATGACTCCGCCCAAAGGTTCTAAAGTGATGGGTGAAATCATAAAAGCTCAAATACGCGAAGGCTCTATGTTCAAAAAAGGCGAACATATGAGTGGACTTCAAAAAATATTATCAAGCTACGGAAAAGTGGTGGATGACGCATTCGATAGTCCTCATCTGAAAGCAGCATTGGTTTGGTTCGCAGCTCAATCAGGACCTCTGCCCGATCAAAGTGCTACTGGAGATTTTGCTGGTTGGCAATCAATGCTTCACGAGTCAGGGGCAAAGCATCCCAAGGGTGGTAGTGGTATGCTTACTCAAGCCATGAAAAATCTTATCGAAGATTACGGGGGTACGGTTTTAACCAATACTCCCATTCAAAAAATCCTCGTACATCAAGGTAAAGCTGTAGGGGTTCTTTCAGAGAATGGTGAAGAATTTGAAGCCCCAATAATTGTTTCAAATGCTCATGTTCAAACCACCATGCTTAAAATGGTTGGTCCTGAGCATTTAGCTTCTTCGATGATTAAGAAAGTCGAGAATATCAATGTGGGAAATGGCTTTGGCATGGTCATTCGTTGTGCGGTGGAAGAACTTCCTGAATATACATCGGCGCCTGATGATCCTTATATACATAACGGAATACAATTACTTGCTCCCTCGGTTGATTATATGAATGCAGCCATAGGAGACTATATTCAGGGTAAGCCGCCAGAGAAACCTGCCGCTCTTGCAATGACCTTTTCCAAAATTGACCCTGAAGTTGCCAAGGATGGTAAACACACTATGTTTGTTTGGGCACAGTGGCATCCTTATCAATTGTCAACGGGTGAGCATTGGGATGATATACGAGAACGTGAAGCGCAAAAAATTTACGATGTAGTGGTAGATTATGCTCCTAATATGAAAGGTAAACTTATCGATTGGTACATACAATCTCCTCTAGATATTGAACGTAAGCATGGCTTGTTAAAAGGTAATGTGATGCATGTTGAAATGAGTTTTGATCAGATGTTTATGTTTCGCCCCATACCTGAAATGAGTGCCTACGAAACCCCCATTAAACATCTTTATTTGTCTTCTGCATCCTGTCATCCTGGTGGTGGAGTTTTTGGGGCGGCTGGATATAATGCTGCCCAAACGATTCTAAGTAATTATCGTAAGCGTTCATGGCTCAAGAACACCTAAGCATTGACTTAAACAAGCTTCAAGCTAACCTAAAGGCCGTTAAAGCTTGTATTCCAAATAGTACTCAGGTTTGGCCAGTCATAAAAGATGACGCTTATGGTCATGGGGCAGAGGTGATCGCAGAGTTTTTAGAAACAAGTGTTCAAGGATTTTGTGTAGTACGCGTTACGGAAGGCATTCGATTACGTGAAGTGGGTATTCGCTGTCCTATTTTGGTTTTTGAGTCCCCACGCAAGGACACCGTAAAAAGCTATACCTCCTATGATTTAATAGCATCGGTTAGTAGCCCACTACACATTGAAATCTTAGATTCCGGGACTCATTTTCATGTGAATATTGACACCGGAATGAAGCGACTTGGCGCGCCTTTAGCGTCAATCCCCGAACTAATTACCAGTATTCATCAACGAAGTGATTGCAAAGGAAGTGGGATTTACACTCATTTCGTAGATGCCGATGATCCTGGTTCTCCAAGAGTTTTGGAACAACTGTCCATTTTTCGAGAAATACGTACTCAGTTTCCAAAAGACTGGATGACTCATATGGCTAATAGTGGGGCTATATTTCATTATGCAAAAGAATTAGATGTATGCTATGATATGGTGCGTCCAGGGGTGTGCATGTATGGCTATAGTGCTGGAGAAAAAGCTATTAATGAGTTGCAACCCATTCTCTCATGGGCAACAAGGCTCATTCATATTCAACCCGTAGAAAAAGGTGAAACCGTGAGTTATGGTGGGAGATGGACAG
>RFPJ01000147.1 GCA_009926145.1 Bacteroidota bacterium | reverse complement strand
TTACTTGGTTTAGTTGCTCTGTATTGGATCCAACACAGCCTAATGATATGGGCCGTAGGATTTGGAATGGTCCACATTGTATATGGCTTGTATATCTATCTCCGGTACGAACGAAATTCTTAAGAAGTGTAAAGCTTAACGCTATCGTCTTTATGAAGTCTCAGTTGCAAAAAATTCAAAAAGTGTTCGAGAACAGAATCCGACTCGGAATTATGTCGGCTCTTTCTGTCAATGAGACCTTGGATTTTAACGCCCTTAAAGAACTCCTGGAACTAACCGATGGCAATTTAGCTACCCACCTGAAAACCCTTCAAAAACATAAGTACGTTGAAACCAAAAAACAGTTTATCGATAATAAACCCAATACTCAGTACTCTATTACCTCTCTTGGAAAGAATGATTTTTCAGAACATATAGCTGCCCTTGAAAAACTACTCCAACAACTGAAATAACATCTATCGCTGAGTAAGTTAGCCTGTCAATAGACATTCGGATCGAGTAGGTTCAACCCGAGAAAAACAGTTTTAAATAGAAATACGTTGTTTAAAGGAACGTTTTAGGATTGTTTTTTACTTTAAATGTAACTTAGCTAACCACAAATTTCTAAAAACAATTAGGGATGAAAACGTATCTTTTAGGACTTTTTTTAGCCGTCTTGACCATCGGAGGTTTAGGGTACTCAACGATTGCCTCTGATGCTTCAAAAACAAACTTATCAGGTACTTTACCTACAACCCAACCAACCGAATTTATCACTCCTATGACAACTCAACCTATTGCTGATTCTCTTGAAATGGCCACCTTTGGCGCCGGCTGTTTTTGGTGTGTAGAAGCTATTTATGAACTAGTGGAAGGCATTGTCCACGTAGAATCAGGGTACTCTGGAGGGCATGTAGACAACCCCACCTACAAAGAAGTCGTTCAACAAAAAGCGATTGCGGAAGCGTCTAAAGCAGCGGTGGATGCTACTGATTTGTGGGAAGATCCCATTGTTACGACCATTGAACCGCTCACGAATTACTATGTAGCTGAAAATTATCACCAAGATTACTTCGAAAACAATCCAACGGCGGGTTACTGTTCGTTTGTAATCGCACCCAAGGTTCAGAAGTTCAAAAAAGAATTTGCTCACTTGTTGAAAGAAAACAATTCATGATTTAGGTCAAGAGACCATATCAAGAAACCATATCCATACATATTAAATCATAACTATTCATAATACATACCATGAAATCATTTCTAACATCTTTATTGCCGGTATTTGCGCTTGCATTACTGTTCACTTTTAGTAGCAACAGTTTTGCTCAAGAACGTGCCGAAGGAGTACGCGTAAGTCCTAATGCCGCTGTATCTCAAAATATGGGTGCTACTGTTGTAGACATCACCTATGGACGACCAGGTCTAAAAGGACGTAGTCTAGAAAGCCTAGCCCCTTCAGGCCAAGTTTGGAGAACCGGCGCCAACGAATCTGCCGCGATTACATTTTCTACCGACGTTATGTTTGGTGGTGAAATGGTAAAAGCCGGCACCTATTCTTTGTACACCATTCCTGGCGACAACTGGACTTTTATTCTAAACAGCAAGTTGAGCTGGGGCACCCAGTACGATGAAAGCGCCGATGTGATTCGAGTGCCAGCCGCTGTTACCACTACCGAAGCTCCAGAAATGGAATGGTTCGGAATTTATTTCGATACGCTAAGCGAAACTAAGGTGCATCTAAACTTACATTGGGGCACTACCTTAACCGCTATTCCTATTACAATAGAATAATTTACGAGTACAAGACTATGCGATGAAGCCATGAGTTTCATTGTCTTGTTGTCTTCCTCATTTTGTATCTTAAAAGCAGATCAACCGGTCTGCTTTTTTTATATCCAATTTTTCAAAATGCCTCGTTCGTTATTTTTAATCACCTTCCTAATCGTGACCCAATTGTGGGCTCCAAAAATGACTTGGGCGCAGATGGGGCCGGATGGTTCAACCCGTTTTACCTTTGATTCAGAAACTCTGGATCGGGTGGATATCCTCATTGAGGAAGATTCGTTGGCGCTGATTCTTGCGCAAGGGAACGAACAAAGCGACTATGAATACCCTGCCACCTTCATCTATTCGTATAGAAATACCGATGGCATGGTTATAGCCAAAGATACGTTGGGGCCTGTTGGATTTCGTTTACGCGGGAATACCTCACGTAATTCTGCGAAAAAATCGTTCAAAGTTTCGTTTAATACGTTTCAAAGTGGGCAGCAGTATAGAGGTTTGGATAAAATGAATCTGAACGGCGAGCATAATGACCCAACCGTTATGCGCGCGTTATTGAGTTGGAATCTGCTGGAAGCCGTGGATGTGCCTGCACCGAAGTCGGCTCCTGTTAAGTTTTATATCAATGGGGAGTACAAGGGACTGTATCTAAACGTAGAACATATCGATGATGAATTTGTGCAACATCGTTTCGGGAGCGACGCTGGTAATTTGTATAAGAATTTGTATCCCGCCGATTTAGCCTACAGAGGAAGCAAT
>RFPJ01000146.1 GCA_009926145.1 Bacteroidota bacterium | reverse complement strand
AGGTTATCTCCAAATCTCCCTAGAACCTATTTGGGTAGTTAAGATTAGATCATGAAACTCTAGAAATGGAGCCTTTTTAATAAGCGATATAATCAAGAGTAACGTCCCAATAGACGATCTCACCATAGGCGTTTAATGAGTCAGGAGCCATAATTACTCGATGTTCACCTTCTTTCATTCCTAAAATGCCTCTCACAAAGCCAGCCCCACGCGTTCTTTCATAGGTCCCCAGCTCTGCAAATTGTGTAGAAGCAAGTGAACCATTGAGGTATGAGCTGTCTACAATATTATCTCGAGAAGTACCGCCACGGAAGGTGGTATAGAACAAAAATATATTGTCTCGTATGGTTACTTCCTGTGTTCCTGAGCCTTCCGACATAATGTAAACTATCAGTCCATCCTCAGATTCTATAGTTTCAATAGCTTTACTTACATCAGCTAAATTTGGTGCATCTGAGTAATCGTAGGTGAAGTAAAAAGGGTCTTCTTCACAGGAATAGATGAAGGCTGATGTCAAAAAGAGAATCCCGAGAGAAATGGGCTTTATAAGAGTAATTTGGTGAAATAATTTCATCATAATAGCTAAAGAGTCTAAACTATAAATATAGTGAGCTTAAGAGTTAGATGCCTTAGAGTTAGTTATTAAAGTTTCATGCCTAGTTGAGTGTATCAAATCTATGTTCTCTGTGCTAGGACGTTTCTTGATAGAGGATATTGAGTCACAATCATCAATCTTCCTCCTCACCAAACGCTATACGAAGTTCTTTATTGCGCCTTCTAACGGCAATAGCACTTACCCCAATGGCCAATTCGTAGAGAATTGTGAGTGGGATAGCGATCAAAATTTGTGAAATAGGATCTGGAGGGGTAAGAAAAGCGGCTAATATTAGACATAAGATTATAGCATGCTTACGGTAGGTACGTAAAAAGGTAGGGGTTAAAAAACCTGCTTTTGATAGCCCATAACTCAGTACCGGTACTTGAAAAATAATGCCACAACTCACCACCCACATGGCAAGGGAACTAAAATAAGCATTGATATCAAAATCATTTCGGACCAACCCACTATCCGACAAATTAAAGCTAGCAAAAAATTGAAGAGCAAAGGGAACCAAAATTAGATACCCAAAACTAATTCCAATTCCGAAGAAAAAAGTGATGAAGATCGCAGTTAATATTGTCTTCCATTTTTCTTGCCGCTGTAGAGCAGGGGCTATAAAAGCCCATACTTGGTAAAAAAATAGAGGAGACCCAATGATGAAACCCGAAATGAATAACATTCCCCAGTAGGTGAAAAATTGACCAGGAAGCTTACGACTCTGGAGCGAAAGGTCAATCGCTTCTACGCCTATAAGATTATACATGAAAAAACTTGCCCTAGTTGGTCCAAGTAGAAGTGTATCAATTATGAAATCAGAGAAAATAAACGCTACAATTACCCCAATAACAACCCCAATCATCCCCTTGATAAGGCGCCAACGCAATTCTTCTAAATGCTCCAAAAAAGACATCTGATCCGTTCGATCAACAGGCTTTTGAGCTTTTGGTGGCTCAGCGGTCATGATTTCTCTGTTCTTCAACAAGTCGTTTTGAATAGTTTATAGATAGAACGTATGCGTGAGATAGATTAGTAAAGTGGAAATTGATCGCACATCTCTTTTACACGACCGGCTACCGATTCATGAATGTGTTCACTTTCGGGATTTTCTATGACTTCATTGATTAAATTCGCTATTTCGATAAATTCAGTTTCTTTGAATCCACGAGTCGTCATTGCTGGAGTTCCAATACGAATACCTGAAGTCACAAAAGGACTTTCGGTGTCGAAAGGAACCATATTTTTGTTGACTGTAATGGCGGCTTTACCAAGAGCTTCCTCTGCAACTTTCCCGCTAACCTTTTTATTTCTCAGGTCAATGAGTATAAGATGATTGTCCGTGCCACCACTTACAATGGTGTATCCTAACTCGATGAACCGACTAGCCAGTGCCTTAGCATTTAACTGGACTTGAGTTTGATATTGTTTAAAAGAAGGGTCAAGAGCTTCTTTATACGCTACTGCTTTTGCAGCAACCACATGCATCAATGGTCCGCCTTGAGTTCCAGGGAAAACAGCAGAATCGAAGAGTTCCGACCAGTTTTTAGTTCGTCCCGATTTGGCAGCAACCACACCTATGGTGTTTGGGCCGTCCTTTCCTACCAAGATCATACCTCCACGAGGACCCCGAAGAGTTTTATGGGTAGTAGTAGTGACCACATGCGCAAAGGGCAGTGGATCATTAAGATTACCGGTGGCAATTAAGCCAGCTGTATGGGCCATATCCATCCACAATAAGGCTCCAACGTCATCAGCTATACTACGAAAAGCATCATAATCGTAATCTCTGGAATAGGCAGAGGCACCAATTGATATAAGCTTTGGTTGAACTTTCTTAGCTTTGTCTCGAATTCGATCGTAATCCAATAATCCAGTTTTTTCTTCAACGCCATAAAATTCTGGGGTAAAATAAATACCCGAAAAGTT
>RFPJ01000145.1 GCA_009926145.1 Bacteroidota bacterium | reverse complement strand
ACCGGAAGGAATAGACACTTTGATGGTTTCCTCTCCTTTAACGCGGCCTTCACCCGAGCAATTTTTACACTTATTACGAATAATACGTCCTTCTCCCTGACAAGTAGGACAGGCTTGCACATTCACCATCTGCCCTAGCATAGTTCGGGTAACCTGCCGGACTTCACCAAGCCCGTTACACGTTCCACAGGTTTCAAAATCAGAATCACTCGCCGCCCCTGTTCCCGAGCAGGTATCACAATTGAGCTGCTTTTTTACCTTCAGTTTTTTTTCTGTACCAAAGGCAATTTCTTCAAGGGTAAGTGGTATACGAATCTTTAAATCCGATCCTGGAGTACCGGGCTCCCGTCGTCGACCTCTCGAGCGACCTCTACCCCCTCCAAATATATCATCACCAAAAAATCCACCACCAAAAATATCTCCAAATCGACTGAAGATATCCTCCACATCAAAGTCCATTCCTCCGCCACCAAAGCCTCCTTGTCCGCCTAATCCAGCGTGTCCAAACTGATCATATTGAGCTCGCTTCTGAGGGTCTCGAAGGATTTCATAGGCTTCTGCGGCCTCTTTGAATTTCTTTTCCGCATCGGCATCTCCCTTATTTCGATCAGGGTGATATTTCATCGCCAACTTGCGGTATGCTTTTTTGAGTTCGGCTTCGCTGACCCCTTTGGCAACACCCAATACCTCATAATAATCTCTTTTCGACATAATGCTTATATAACGCGTTAATTGGCTCTTACTCTATTGCTTTACTTTATTCACTAACGATGACCTTGGCATGCTTAATGACTCGGTTTCCTATCTTATAACCAGATTCCAGTACCTGTAGAACCATGTTGCTAGGAATGGATTCATCACTCGCTGGCTGACGCAACATAGCATCATGTAGGTCCACATTAAACGGAACCTGTGTCTCATGTATGCTTTCAACCCCGTACTGTTCGAATAGCTGCTGAAACTTATCGGCCACCATCTGAACACCCTGCAAAAAGCTAGGATCAATTTCGGTCGTAGCTGAAGCCTCTAGGGTTCTATTCATGTCTTCTGCAATGGGAAGAATATCTTGTAACGCTTGAATACGAGCATCTTCAAACAAACTTATACGCTCTTTTTGAACTCGCTTGCGAACATTTTCAAGTTCTGCCGCTTTTCTAAGAAGTGCGTCTTTGGTATAGGCTAAATCTTGTTGTAACTGAGCTACCAAATCGAGTTCTTCTACTACTATTTCTTCCCCAGTTGCCTTATTGATTTCTATTTCATCAGCACTATGTTGAATATTTGGTTCTTCTGTAGCACTATCTATTTTCTCAACATTTTGTTTTTTTGGATCCTTGTTAACAGAATCATTTCTAGTCGACTCCTTACTGCTTGAATTATTGTATTTATTCATTTCTTATAGATTGTAATGTTTCAATTCATGGATATTTTTTGCTGTGTATAGTCTTTTATGTTATCTAGATTGTATTCTTGAGTGTAAATATGTTAATTCACTAATTGCTTAGATTTTATAATGTTTGATCAGTCTGTGGTAATAAATTTTTTCATGAATTGAGCAATTAGTATGCCAAGCCTTTATAATTTTTGAAAAATGACAATGTTACTCCTTTATTTTTATTAATTCTGACAATTTCGGCAAAAAAAAACCCCTTCATATAAGAAGGGGTTTAATGATACAATGTATAATGGAATATTTCAGCTTCTTCTCTTAAAGTTAAAAGGGTGCATAAATTGGTTCAAATGCTAATGGATCAACTGTTGGTATAGTAGCCCCATATTTAGAATTTAGAATTTTAATAATTTCATTAGCAATTAGTGCCTGACCTCTAGGATTTGGATGGACAAAATCAGTTGAAAATACACTGTTGTATAGTTCCGCAGCAGTTAATGAGAGAGGTACTAAATTAATACCACCAGACATAGTACCAAGTACTCCATCGGCCATTTGTACAGCTGCACCTCCCATCCCAAGAGCAGCTGCAATTTCAGGTGACAACCCAAATAAATCAGCCATCATTGGTTGTATGTCCATTAAATGGAGATTGTCATTACTATTAACAGCAGCTGTTATAGCAGCATTATACTGTGCAGCATGAGTTAAAATATTTCCCTGTTCTGCCGCGGTTAAAGTGTATTGATCCGGTAGTGGAACAGACACACCTGGAATACTTCCATCTTCTTGCGGTACACCAATGGCAAAAATTGCAGTCAATGGAAAAATATCAGCCGGTATACCCAATGACGCAACACCAGGAGATGCTTGACGCATACTGGGTAATCCCATACCTGATAAATCAGTTAATGATTCATCCGTAATAACAGGTGCATTTGCCACATCTGCTGTAAATGTAATTTTTCTCATAGCAGCTTCATCAGCAGTTATTGCACCTGCTAAAACTACTTGGTCCAAACCTGCATTGTATGCTCCGTATGCAGCAACACTATTTAAGAAAGCCGCTGTTGGAGCATCTATAGATCCTGGTGGGAGTAGGTTAACACCGCCACTCAATTGTGTTGCAGCCTGAAAATATGGGATAATGGTCCATGGT